>JANYHP010000131.1 GCA_025359005.1 Hyphomicrobiaceae bacterium
AGATGATGATCAGCGGCGCCAGCGCCACCTTCGGCATCGCCTGGAACATGACGATGAAGGGATAGAGGAAATATTCCACCCGCCGCGACAGCGCCACGACCGTACCAAGAACGAACGCCAGCGCCGTACCGAGCGCGAAGCCAAGCATCGTTTCGTTCAGCGTCACAAGGATATGCTCTGGATAAAGATTTGTGGCAAAGCCCTGGACAAGTGCCGCGAAGACCTGGCTCGGCGCCGGCAGGATGAATTGGCGAATGCCGAACGCCTTGACCGCCCCCTCCCAGAGACCGAGCACGACCGCGATCAGCAGCAGGCGCAGCACGAAGGCTCCCTTTCCCGCCATCAGTCGAGCCCCCCGCCCGAATTGAGCGCGGTGCGCACGCGTTTCACGTAAGCGCCGAACGCTTCTGTGTTCATGACGTCGAGCGAACGCGGTCGCGGCAGGGTCACGTCGAACGCGTCGGCGATGCGACCGGGGCGCGGCGTCATGGCGATCACCCGGTCGGCGAGAAATACGGCCTCCGACGTCGAGTGCGTAATGAACAGCACTGTCTTGCGCCGCTCCATCCAGATGCGCTGCAATTCCACGTTCATCGTCTCGCGCGTCATTGCGTCGAGCGCACCGAATGGCTCGTCCATCAGCAGCATCGCGGGATCGTGGATCAACGCGCGGATGATACCGACACGCTGCTGCATGCCACCCGAGAGCTCTCGGGGATAACTGTGTTCGAAACCCGTAAGCCCCACCAGTTTGATAAGGTCCAGCGCACGCTGCCGCATCGCAGGCCGATCGAGGTGCTGCACATCTGCCGGAAGCAGCACGTTAGCGAGCACGTCACGCCAGGGAAAAAGCACCGGCGATTGAAACACCACGCCGATGTCGCGTCGCGGTCCGTCGATCGGTGTGCCGCGCAGCACCGCTTGCCCCGTGCTTGGCGGCAGCAAACCGGCCAGGATCTTGAGCAACGTAGACTTGCCGCACCCTGACGGCCCGACGACGGCGACGAATTCCCCGTCGCCGATACCGAACGAAATGCGGTCGAGCGCCAGCACGCCGTTCCCACCGCCATAGGTGAGCGACAGATCGCGCACCAAAATAGCCGGCCCGGCCGGCGCAGCCGGCTGCTGCGAGGGCATCTGCGTGGCGGCCATTGGGCCGCTCGTTGTTACACTCAACGCCACCCCCAAGCCGATACGCGGACGCGCGTTATCCGTGTCGCTTGTTCTGCCGGTTCGACACGAGGTCGTCAACCACGGCCGGTTCCGCGAGCGTTGACGTATCGCCGAGGTTGGAGAAATCATCCTCGGCGATCTTGCGCAGAATGCGGCGCATGATCTTTCCGGAGCGCGTCTTGGGCAAGCCTGGAGAGAACTGCAGAAGATCCGGCGTCGCCGTCGGCCCGATAACACGGCGGACGTGGGCGACAAGTTCCTTCTTGAGTTCGTCCGAGGGCTGTTCGCCGGCATTCAGGGTCACGTAGCAATAAATGCCTTGCCCCTTCAGGTCGTGCGGATAGCCGACGACGGCCGCTTCCGCCACTTTCGGATGGCTGACCAACGCGCTTTCCACTTCCGCGGTGCCGAGGCGGTGGCCTGACACGTTCAGCACGTCGTCGACGCGCCCCGTGATCCAGTAATAGCCGTCCGCGTCGCGTCGGCAGCCGTCACCGGTGAAGTAGGTACCCGGATAGGTCGAGAAGTACGTTTCGCCAAAGCGCTTGTGGTCGCCATAGATCGTCCGCATCTGGCCCGGCCAGCTGTCCGTGATGACCAGATTGCCGCTTGCCTCACCGAGCATTGGCGCGCCCTTTTCATCGACAATCGACGGCTGGACGCCGAAGAACGGCTTGGTGGCTGAGCCCGGCTTGGTCTTGGTCGCGCCCGGCAGCGGCGAGATGAGAATGCCGCCGGTCTCCGTCTGCCACCACGTATCGACGATGGGGCAGCGGCCGTCGCCAACCACGCGATGGTACCACTCCCATGCCTCCGGATTGATCGGCTCACCGACCGAGCCCAGCAGTCGCAGCGACGCGCGGCTCGAGCGCTTGACGAAGTCATCGCCCAACCCCATCAGCGAGCGGATGGCGGTTGGCGCGGTGTAAAACGTGTTCACCTTCCACTTGTCGATCACGTGCCAGAACCGCGACGCCGTCGGATAGTTGGGGATGCCTTCGAACATCAACGTGGTGGCGCCGTTGGCGAGCGGCCCGTAGACGATATAGCTGTGCCCCGTCACCCAGCCGACATCGGCCGTGCACCAGTAGACGTCGCCGTCGTGGTAGTCGAACACGTATTGGTGCGTTATCGACGCATAGACGAGATAACCACCGGACGTATGCAGCACACCCTTCGGCTTGCCTGTCGAGCCCGACGTGTAGAGAATGAACAACGGATCTTCGGCGCTCATCTCGACGGGCGGACAGTCGGGCGACACCTTCACCAGCTCTTCGTGCAGCCACACATCGCGCCCCGGCGTCCACGGCACAGGATTGCCGGTTCGACGCACGACGATGACGGTTTCACCGCCCTTGCTGTTGGCGAGCGCGGCATCCGTGTTCTTCTTCAGCGGGACCGGCTTGCCACCACGCAGGCCTTCATCGGCGGTAATGATAATCTTACTTTCGGCGCCCTCTATGCGGTTCTGCAAGCTGTCGGGCGAAAATCCACCGAACACGATGGAGTGGACCGCGCCGATGCGCGCGCACGCCAGCATGGCATAAGCCGCTTCCGGGATCATCGGCAGGTAGATGGTGATCCGGTCGCCCTTCTTGGCGCCGTGCGCTAACAGCACATTGGCGAATTTGGATACTCGCTCGTGCAGCTGGCGATAGGTGATCGTCTCGCTTTCGGTCGGGTCATCGCCCTCCCAGATGATCGCCACTTTATCGGCGCGATGGGCCAAATGCCGGTCGATGCAGTTGGCCGAGACGTTGAGCGTGCCATCTTCGTACCACTTGATGGAAACGTCGGGGGTCGTGAAGCTGGTGTTCTTGACCTTGGTATAAGGCTTGATCCAGTCGAGCCGCTTGCCGTGTTCGCCCCAGAAGCCCGCCGGGTCATCGATCGAGCGTTTGTACATGGCCTGATACTTCTGCTCGTCGATCCACGCACGGGCTTGCCATTCGGCGGGTACGGCGTACGTTTTGTCCGTCATCGGGGATCCTTGCACCTTAGGGTCTGTTTGCGCATTTTATGAGCACTTGTGCCCGCGCGGCAACTGGCCGTTCGTCGATAGGCCTTTATGCCCATGCCAGCTATGCCCATACCTGCCGCCCTGAACCCTGAGGAATGCTCCATGCCTGCCCAGAAAGAAATAATCGGTTTCATCGGCCTTGGCGCCATGGGGCGGGGGATGGCGGCCAATTGCGTCAAGAAGGGCTTTCCACTGCTCGTCCACGACATCGCGCCGGGGCCGGTGGCGAGCCTCACAGCCCTCGGCGCCACGGCCGCCCCCACCGTGGCCGACGTGGCCCGCCAATGCGCCATCGTGGTTACCGTGCTCCCCACCGGCCGCGAGGTCGAGAGCGTCGTGATGGGCACCGCCGGCATCTTCGCCCACGCCCGCCCCGGCACCTTGGTGATGGACCTCTCCACCATCGAGCCGGAAACCACCGATAAGCTGCACGCCGAAGCCCGCCGGCTCGGCATGCGCGCTGTCGACGCGCCCATCGGTCGGCTGGCCTGGCACGCAGAACGAGGCGAGAGCCTGTTCATGGTGGGCGCGACACCTGAGGATTTCGCAACCGTCAGGCCGCTGCTCGAAGCCATGGGGTCGACCATCCACCATTGTGGCCCTGGCGGCGCCGGCACGCGCACGAAACTGGTCAACAACTATCTGGCCATTATCTCCTGTCAGCTCAATGCCGAGGCGTTGGCGCTGTCGCAGCGCTTCGGGCTGGATCTGTCGAAAACCCTCGACGTCATCCACGGCACCACCGCCACCAACGGTCAGCTCAAGATCAACTGGCCCAACAAGGTGCTGGCCGGCGACACCTCCCCAGGCTTCACCATCGATCTCGCCCACAAAGACCTGTCGCTGATTGTCGGTGCCGCCAACACCGCCCGCGTGCCCGTGCCGATTGCGGCGGCGGCCCGCGAAGCGTTCTCCACCGCCCGCGCCCGCGGCATGGGTGGCCAGGACTTCTCCGCCATGGCCGATCTGCTCTGCGACCTCGCCCAGATCGAACGCCCCCGATTAAGCACCAAGAGCTAAGGCCGATAACGCACACCGACGCGGACGGCCGACTTGTCTGCATGTATTTTTTTTGATACAAAGACGCATAAATGCCGGCGCGAGCACAAATTCTCTCCGTGGTCTTCTTTGCCACGACCGGTGGAAATGAACCCGTTCGCGATTGGCTCCAAGACCTGCCGAAAGGTGATCGGCGCGAAATCGGCGCAGACATACTTGCCGTGCAACAAGGCTGGCCACTGGGACTGCCTTTATGTCGCTCCCTCGGAAAGGGCCTTTGGGAGGTCCGCTCGACACTCTCCAGCAATCGCATCGCACGCACCATCTTCGCCTTCGATGACGGCGTGATCGTACTCCTCCATGGCTTCATCAAGAAAACGCAGAAGACACCAACCGACGATCTCGATATCGCACTCAAGAGACTGAAGGATATGCGTCGATGAGCAAGAACAAGCATCACGGCTCGACACTCAAGAGCCTGTTGGCAGAAGACGACCTTCTCGACGACGCAGCCATGGCCGCGACCAAGAAAGTTATCGCGATGCAGATCGCCGTCTCGATGAAAAAGCAAGGCTTGACCAAGAGTGCCATGGCAGCCTCGATGTCGACAACGCGCGCCCAACTCGACCGGCTTCTGGACCCAGACAACGACAGTGTCACCTTGGCCACTCTGAAGCGTGCCGCCAAGGCACTCGGCAAGAGTCTGAAACTCGAGCTGACATAGACGGCTCTGCAATCGTCAGGTTTATGCCCGCCGCACGCCTCAAGGCCGATAGCGCACACCGACGCGGACAGCGTCGGTGATGGCGCCGCCGCCGGGCGCGGTGCTGGTGAGCACGGCGTGGCTGTAGCGCGCCAGCAGCGCCGTTGATTTTGACACGTAGTATTCGGCGCCAAGCTCGCCCGTCAGCGTCTCTTCGCGCAGTGGCAATCCCTGGTAGTCCACCACCTGCAGGCTCACGCCCGCCACGCCGTTGAGTTGCCGCAGAAACGCATGTCGCAGCTCGATGCCGCCATTACGTTGTGTGGCGCCGCCCTGACCGGGAACGGTAGAGGTGAGAAAATCCGTCCGCGCGTTGAACAACAGCGACGTAAGCTGCGTCGGCCGCCACGCCAGGTTGGCGTCCACCAACATCCCTTCGACGTCCGCCATGCGGCCATCGCGTGCACGCTGGTGGCCGTAACCGAGTGCAATCTCCCCGCGCCATATCTGCGACTGGGTGCCAAACGAGAGACCCACGCGCGCACGATCGCCGGTGCTGTCCCGACCGATGCCGTCAGCGGGCGCAGTCCGATAGCTCTGCGTATTGCCAGCGAGTTCAGCAAACAGGGCCAGCGTCGGGCTGAAACTCCATGCTGCACGCAACGCTGCATCACGGCTCGTCAGATCGCGCTCGTCGTTGCTCAAGATCGCGCCGCTGTACGTGGGCACCGGCTGGTAATCGATCTCGGTCACGGCTCCGCGTAATTGCACGCTCAGCCGACCGATCCCTTGATTGAAGGCCATCGCCACTTTGTCGGTGGCGTACGGTGCACGCTTGGCCGCGTCGGCTGGTGCGAACGTCGCCGAGCGCGCCTCCTGGTCGAGGCTATGGGCGGCGAGCACTTCGATATTGGCCTGCCGCGTCACATCCAACCGGCCACGGAGCTCAAATGCGTAGGCGCGATCGTTCTCGGTGCTGTTGGTCTGGTAAGCGGAGCCAAGACCCGTCGCCTGAACCTGCACGGCATGACGCTGCCAGTCCGTGACGGCCAACAGCGTCGGCCGGACGTCAAAAATAAGATCGGGTCGAGCATTCGTGCTGCGATAGACGTTGCCGGTGGCACCGATACCGACCTCAACCGTCGGGAACACCACCCAACTTCCAGAACGCTGCCCAACGGGCTGATAAGGCTCGAAGCGCGCCAGATTTTTCGGCCGGCCGTCGGCCGCGGGACTGAGTTCGATCTGGAACGCGAGCGCATCATAGCCCGCTGGCGGAGCCAGGAACGCCGCGCGATCCGCCGGCAGGCGTGGGTCATCAATGACCTCCTCACGTCCATCAAGCACGACGACCGGCTCGGCCGTCTCCATATGGCCATCGACGGCGAGGTCTTCGCTGACCGGCGGCTCAGTCTCCCCGTCGGCTTGCTCGCGGCGCCGAAGCATCATGGGTCTTGTATCCACCGGCACGCGTGCGTCGGCGGCCACACCCGGTTGCATCATCGGCGCGTCGGCGGCATCGCCGGAGAGCCCCTGCGCACCGCGTAATATCGCAGGCGCGGGCTGGGTTGCCGCAGGCCGCGATATCGTCAGGTCCTGCCACGTCTGCTGCGCCATCACCGGGCTCGAACGCAACACCATGCCAGCCAACGTGGCCAGCGTGAAGCCGAACAGGAACGGTGCAAGACGGCGGAGACGGGACACGCGGATGTCTGCCCTGGGCGACCCGGGGCACTCTTACAGCAGCCCGGACGCGTTCGACGCGCACGAGACCAGACCGTACCGGCACGACTGTTAAGACTGCGTTTGCAAGCCCGATCTGACCCATCGCGGGCCGCGACGGTGTGGCCTCCTTGCACTTACAGAGAGAGAGAGAGAGAGAGAGAGAGAGAGAGGCCGTGAGGAATTATCTACGCGAGTGTGGCGCGGGCCGCAGCCAAAGTTGCATCCACGCCCCCGCTGGCATCCACCCGCTTCCATGTGATGTCGCCGACCGTCCCGGCAAGCTGTCGCGTAAGCACGGCCACAGTCGCGTCCGAAGCGTCGTCCTTGCGCGCCGCGACACGCGCCGTCAGCGTGGCTGGCGCGGCCTCCAGCCACAACCCGGAAAATGGCACGCCGGCCGTGCTCGCCACCGCCTCAATCCGCGCCCGCGCCGTCTCACGCGCGAACACCGCGTCCACGATCACACTATGACCAGCCATCAGCGCCACGTGCGCCTTTTCGAGCACGACCGCATAAGCCCGCTCGGACGCCTCTTCGGTGTAGCCCTCTGATCCCAGGCGCGCGTCCGGCTCGACGCCGAACAGCGCCTTGCGTTCCAAGTCGGTTCGCAGATGGATCGCACCAGGCAGCGCACCGAAGCCCGGCGCCAGCGCCGCAGCCAATGTTGATTTGCCCGTTCCTGAAAAGCCACCGATCGCGACCAATCGCGCCGGCTGCGGTGTGGCAAGCATGATGGCCCGGTCGAGATAGCGCCGCGCCTCCGCACGCATCGCATCCAGCTGCGACGCAGCCGCCCCCCGTGCCCTGTCGACACTGACCACCGCCCGCACCAGCGCCCTCAGCGCCATCGCCAGCGGCAGCGCACGCAAGGCAGCCCACGTCCCGTCCCCAAGGGCCGCCGGCCCGAGCCGCCACAGATAGCGGTTGAGCACCAGTGTCGCCGCCGCGCTCTGTCCCCGCTGCACGAGATCCATCAGCAGAAATGCCAGATCATAGATGGGATCGATCGTCGCCAGCTCTTCATCGAACTCGATGGCGTCGAACGGCGTCGGCATCCCCAGCCACAGCACGATGTTGCCGAGATGCAGATCGCCATGACACCGCCGCAGCGCGCCGGCCGCACGGCGCAACTCGAGAATGGGTGCCGCAAACTGCAGCTGTACCTGTGTGGCTGCGGCCAGCGTCTCGACGGCCTCTGCCCCTAGCACACCGCGCCGCGCATCGGCGGATGCGAACAGCCGATCACGCACCAGCGCCAGCGGGCGCCCAAGGCCCGGAGCAGCCGCCGGTGCCGTGCGATGGAGGGCCGCCACCCGATCGCCAAGCGCCAGCGCGAGAGACCTATCAATGGCCCCGCGATCGGCAATACAGTCGAGACCGGCATCGGCCGCGAACGTACGCATCCGAACACCAAGCTCCAGCGTACGCCCCACCCCATCGCACGCCAGCCTACCATCAGCCTCGCGCGTGATGCGGACGAGGCCCAGGTAAAGGTCGGGCGCGAACGTGGCGTTTATCTCGATCTCGCGACGACAGGCCGCTTGTCGCTTTTCCCGCGTCGAAAAATCCATATACGCCAGCGCCACCGGCCGCTTGATTTTGATCGTCTCGACGGCGCCGATGAAAAGGCGCGCACCATGGGTTTCGACCCGCCGGACCGCTCCGCGTGCCAGCAGAGCGACCATTTCGGCTTCAAGGCCAGGATCGAGATCGGTCACGCTCATGCAACGTCCGTGAAGTTCGCAGCCTGCCCCCAGCGAGCACGGCTCGAGCAGGCGCACATGAAAAGTTTGCATACCACGCGGTGGCCCGACGCGGCATACTCCACCGCAAATCACCTGCACACATCGCGAAAGCGCAATCATGACAACCGCACCATTGGGATTCATCGGCCTTGGCGTCATGGGCCTGCCGATGTGCCGCCACCTGGCCCAGAAGAGTGGACGCCCCGTCGTCGGCCTTGATGTCAGCGATGCGCCGTTCGCGGCCCTGGCACCGGCCGGAGTCACCCGCGCAAGCAGTGTGCGTGATTTAGCCACCGGAACCGACGTCATCTTTTTGGCGCTGCCGAGCGGCGACCATGTGTCAGCCATAACCGATGCCGCCGACGGCCTCATCGCGTGTGCAAAAGCGGGCCAGACGATCGTCGACCTCGGCACCTCGCCCGTGGCGCTGGCGCGACGCCTCGCCACCGAATTCGCAGCCGGCGGGGCGACATTCGCCGATGCACCCATTGCACGAACCCGGCAAGCTGCCGAAGACGGCGCACTCAGCATCATGGTCGGCAGCGACGCCGCAACATTCGCACGGATCAAGCCGCTACTGGCCTGCTTCGCCTCCGACATCACCCATTGCGGCCCCGCCGGCTCCGGCCAGATGGTCAAGATCCTCAACAACATGGTGCTGGTCGAAACCGTCGTCGCCTTGTCTGAAGCGCTCGCCATTGCCCGCGCTGCGGGGCTGGATGGCGACGTGTTGTTCAACACGCTGGCAAAGGGCTCCGCCGACAGCTTCGCGCTGCGCAATCACGGTATGAAAGCGATCCTCCCCGGCACCTACCCCGAACGCGCCTTCTCGACCGCCTACGCGTTGAAGGACATCGGCTACGCCCTGGCGCTCGCAACCGAGCATGGCGTCCACGCGCGCGGCGCAGAATTGGCACGTCAGGCCCTGACAAATGCGATCACCGCTGGCGACGCCGACAAATATTGGCCGGTCATCGCTGAGACCATCGCGCACAAGAAAAAACCGTAGGACGCGAGCGCATCCTACGGTTCCGATTGCGGCACTCAGAAAGCGATCAATACCGGTACGTGTCCGCCTTGTAGGGGCCGTCCGACTTCACGCCGATATACTCGGCCTGCATCTTGGTCAGCTGGGTCAGCTTGACGCCGATCTTGGCCAGATGCAGCCGTGCAACCTTCTCGTCGAGGTGCTTGGGCAGCGTGTAGACCTTCTTTTCGTAAGCCTTCGCGTCGCGCTTGGTCCACAGTTCGATCTGGGCAAGCGTCTGGTTGGTGAACGACGCGCTCATCACGAACGATGGGTGGCCCATGGCGTTGCCGAGGTTCACAAGGCGACCCTCCGACAGCAGCAGAATGCGTTTGCCGTCCGCAAACTCGATCTCGTCGACCTGCGGCTTGACGTTATGCCACTTGTGGTTCTTGAGGCCGGCAACGTCGATCTCGTTGTCGAAATGCCCGATATTGCAGACGATGGCCCGGTCCTTCATGCCGCGCATGTGGTCGGCTGTGATCACGTCCTTGTTGCCGGTGGCGGTCACAAAGATGTCGGCGCGCTTGACGGCGTCTTCCATCGTGGTGACTTCATAGCCTTCCATGGCGGCCTGGAGCGCACAGATCGGATCGACTTCCGACACCATCACGCGGCAACCGGCCTGGCGCAGCGATGCGGCAGAACCCTTGCCCACGTCGCCGAAGCCCGCGACCATGGCGACCTTGCCGCTCATCATCACATCGGTGCCACGACGGATGCCGTCGACGAGGCTTTCGCGGCACCCATAGAGGTTGTCGAACTTCGACTTGGTAACCGAATCGTTGACGTTGATGGCCGGGAACAGCAGCTTGCCTTCCTTCTCCATCTGATAGAGGCGATGCACACCCGTTGTCGTTTCTTCCGACACGCCGCGGATCGACTTGGCAAGCTCGGCGAACCAGCCCTTCGGCTTCTCGGCCAGCTTCTTCTTGAGCAGCTTGAAGAAGATCACTTCTTCATCAGAACCCGGCTTGTCGAGGAAAGCTGTGTCGCCGTTCTCGGCGCGCAGTCCCAAATGGACGAACATGGTGGCGTCGCCGCCGTCATCGAGAATCATGTTGGGCATGCCGCCGCCGTGCCAGTCGAACAGCTTGGCGGTGTAGTCCCAGTATTCTTCCAGCGTTTCGCCCTTGACGGCGAACACAGGAATGCCGGCAGCGGCAACGGCAGCGGCGGCGTGATCCTGCGTGGAATAGATATTGCATGAAACCCAGCGGATATCAGCGCCGAGGACGGCGAGGGTTTCAATGAGCACCGCAGTCTGGATTGTCATATGCAGCGAGCCAGCGATTCGCGCGCCTTTGAGTGGCTTGGATGCACCATATTCGGCGCGCGTCGCCATCAGGCCGGGCATTTCGGTTTCGGCGATAGCCAGCTCTTTGCGGCCGAAGGCGGCAAGGCCAATATCCTTGACGATGTAGTCAGTGAACGTGGTCATGGGCGGGTTCCGAAGGGTTTGTTCGAATGCAGTCCGGCGCGGCGTGGCACCGGCAAGCACCAGTGACTGCGAGAAGGCGCAGCCTGGATGGATCAAAAAAAAGAAAAGTTGCAGCCGATCGGCTGCCGCCGTTCATCGGCGCGCAGCCTCTATAGAGCATGTCTTGCCGCAAGGCAATAAAGACATAAAGAAGTCGTTATGTCACCCGGATGCACCAAGCAACATCACGCAACGCCCTGATTTTATTGACTTTTTATTGCAGCCTCGAACCGACTCATAACACCGGGATGCCAGCATGCCTACAATTTGAATTACTTATAATAAACAAAAAGTAAAATACACCGCAGCACTTTTATTAAATTGCATATTGATAATTCTTTGAATAGATAAAATTCGAACTATTTATTTCAGCCACAATAAATTCGATTGGATTAGTTTCACCCTGCAAGCAAATGCCGCAGGAGGCAACCCGTGTTCAAACTAAACAATCCGACTAGGGAGGAAGTGTCGCAAACGTCGGCACGCCTTTCGACTGCGCGAACCGCAAAGCCGCTCGCCGGCTTGGCCTATTCCGTATCGCCTGCGAGCCTCGCGGCTCGCTTCACTGACGATCAGCGCGGCTCGGTCGCGATGATGTTTGGCCTGCTGATCATGCCCGTCATGTTTCTGACCGGTATGGCAGTGGACTACAGCCGCATGATCACCGTCAAGACGCGCATGCAGACCGCCATCGATGCGGCGGCTCTCGCTGGCGTCCGTGCCCAGCAGTCCCCAACTGCGACGGCCACGACAATGAGCACCGCAGCGAACAACTATTACAACACCATCTCCAAGTCGCTGCCCTACGTCGTGCAGACGACACTGTCGGCACCGACCGCATCGGCTACCGTCAACCAGTACACCTGGACGGCAACGACGTGGGTGGCGACACCGTTCCTGTCGATCGCACAGATGCTCGACAAATCCGGCTCCGCGGCCGGTGCACCGGCTGCATGCGCGGGCAGCAAGTGGAAATGTCAGGCGATGACAACAAAATCGTCCGTCCTCGCGTCGACGGGCGGCAACAACTTCGGCTACTCCATCGAAACCTCGTTCATGCTCGACATCACGGGTTCGATGAACGGCCAGCCGTTGACCGACCTCAAGAGCGCGGCCAATGCCGCAATCGACATCCTGGTCTGGGCCGATCAGTCGGTGCAGACCTCGCGCGTGGCCATCACGCCGTTCGCCCAGGACGTGCGCCTGCCTGACAGCACCTCATTCCAGGCTGCGACCGGCGCTACCAACAGCACCGCGTCCAAGTCGATCTACGGCTACACGTTCGGCACCGGCAGCGGCCAGTTCTGCGTCGGCGAGCGACAGGGTGCCGATCGATACACGGACAAGGCTTCGACCTCGGGCAACGCGCCGGTGGTGGAATGGATGTACAGCGGCTGGGGTATCCAGTGCGACGTTCCGACCAGCGCTGCAGCCCAGCCTTTGACTGCCGACACGACCAAGCTGCACAACCTCGTCAACGGACTGCAGACGGCCGGGTCGACCGCGGGTCATATCGGGATGCAGTGGGCCTGGTACATGTTGTCGCCTAACTTCAAGTCGCTCTGGCCGGTAACGAACCAACCCGCCGCCTACGACACGACCTACAACCCCAACACCAAGGTCGGCGATGCGAGCAAGGTCAAACTGAAGAAAATCGCGGTGCTCATGACCGACGGTGACTTCAACACCGAGTACACGTCGCAAGGCATCCTGACCGGCTACTTCGGCGACGCGCCAGCCAACGATACATCAGCCAAGCAGGCAACGCAGATCTGCACGAACATGAAATCCGCCGGCATCGAAGTCTACACCGTGGCTTTCTCTCACGACGGCGGCTTGAGCAGCGCAGCGCTCACCTTGCTCAGCAACTGCGCCACCGATACCAGCCACTTCTACAACGCTGGCACCGGCGACGCCCTGGCCAATGCCTTCAAGGACATCGCCTTGAAGATCTCGAAGATCCGGATCGCCGGCTAGGCCGTCCGACACAGATGCCCTCCTGCATCGCATCCCGCGGTGGCCCACCGGCCGCCGCGGGATGAACTCTTTTAGTGCGCCTCCGGATGCCCACACAGCATCCGGCGCTCTTTTGATGCGCCTCCGGATGCCCACACAGCATCCGGCGCGGCCTCACTTATCCTCGCCGAAGCCATCGGAGACGAGCGCCACCAAGGCCTCGATCGCTTCGGGTGCTTCGGGGCCTTCGGCTTCGATGTGGATCGTCGTGCCGAGAAACGCGCCGAGCATCATCAAGCCCATGATCGATGTGCCACCCACTGTCTGCCCGTCGCGCGTAACTTGGATCTCGGCATTGAAGGTCTCGGCGCACTTGACGAATTTCGCTGACGCACGCGCGTGCAGCCCCTTACGATTGCAGATCACCACGTCAGCCATGGGCCGCATAGGTTCGTTCATGGCGTGCCCCAGCCCTGCCGTGCCACTCAGCCCTCGCCCGCCAAGACTTGACTGGCGACACTGATGTATTTGCGTCCGGCGTCTTTTGCAGCCTGGACCGCCTTCTGCAGGGTTTGATCCTTGCGCGCCGTCGCCAGCTTTATAAGCATCGGCAAGTTGATCCCGGCGATAACCTCCGCGCCGGTCTCATCCATCACATTGATGGCAAGGTTTGACGGTGTGCCGCCGAACATGTCGGTCATGACGATGACGCCGTTGTCGGCCTTCACCCGGCCGATGGCAGCGATCAACTCTGCTCGCCGCGCTTCCATGTCGTCTTCAGGGCCAATGGAAAGCGTCTCCAGCTTGTCCTGGCGCCCCACGACGTGCTCAAGCGCGGCACGGAATTCGTGCGCTAGTCCGCCATGCGTGACGATGACGACGCCGATCATGAAGGCCTTTAATGCTGACGTGCTGCTCGTGCCGATGTGCTGCCGCTGTTCATCCCCGGCAGCACGTAGACCGGCACCACAGCAATCCTGCCGCGGAAACTCTGCACCGGGTGCGCAAAGTGGCCGCATGATGATGATCGCCGAAGGCACGCGCAAGCTGTTTTGCGCATGCCTGATGCATTACTGTTTCCGCGTGACGTACAAATCGCGTAAATAACACACCGTTCACGCCGACTGCCCAAGGTCAGGACCGTCAGACAGCCAATGGCACGAAGGCATAGCTGTTGCCATCCTTCTTGATTTTGCCGACGCCGGGCAAGCCCCAGTGATAGCCATTGATCATCGTCTTGTCGGCCACAACGCGGTCGAAGATCTTGCGCCGGGTCGCCTCCGCCATCTGCGCATCCGCGTCGAACACGGCATGCCACCCGGGGTTGCGGACGAACAGGGCCGGAATGTTGGTGATGTCGGACGAGACGATGAGCTGGCTCTTGCCGGAGCTGACCAGATAGCCGGTGTGCCCCGGCGTGTGCCCGTACATGGCCATGGCACGCACGCCCGGAATGACCTCGGCCCCATCCTCGATCTGGCGCATGTTCTTCCACTTCGGGAACGTCGCCTGGATGCGTTGGGCAGCCCCGCGGGCACCTTCCGGCAGTTTCTGGATCACGGACGGATCGGTCCAGAATTTATATTCGACTGCTGGCACCGCGATGTCGGCATCGGGGAAAACGCGGCTGTTGGTCTCCTTGGAGATCAGCCCCCAGACGTGATCGGCATGAAAATGGGTGACGGCGATGTGATTGATCTTGGCTGGCTCGACACCGGCCTTGTACATGTTTTTCGCCATCATCAGCCCCGCCGTCGGCGCCAATTGCCCGCCTGTGGAACTGTCGAACATGAGCGTCTTGCCCTTCGACTTGATCACCGTGACAGTGAACGTGATCGGCACGTAGTCCTGCGTCGCGCCGGCCGCCTTCAGCGCGCCCTTCACGTCATCGACCGAGGCGTTTTTGACGAAACCGGGATCATGCGCCTTCTGCCAAATGCCATCGTAAATCTGCGTGACTTCGATGTCGCCGACCTTGAATTTCACAAAGCCTTTGTCGGTGAGCGGCGGCGACGTCTTCGCCTCGGCGCTGGAGATGAACGCAACTTGCTTGTCGAGGCCGAAAATGGTCCCTGCGGCAGCCGCCGACAGCACGAAGGTGCGGCGCGAAACGTGTGTCATGATGGCTTCTTCCCCTGGATGATAATGGTTTTGGCCGTTGCAGTTCAGACGCAACGCACCCTCCGGATGGCAAGACCACACCGGCACAGCGAACCAGGAGAGCTTACCCCGGCCCCCGCTGTTGGAAAGCCGCGGCGGCCTGCCTCACGGCAAGTTGATGAGCGGGCATGGTCACCAGCTATCCGCGCCCGCCGGCTTTCTTCTTGGCCGATGGCGACGTGCCGCCGCGCCCATTCGGTGCCGGTGCTGGTACATGCGGCAAGGCCGTGCCGATCATGCAGTCGCGGCTCACGAGGGCGGCAAGGGAAGCCTCATCCAGATGTTCGGTGCCGTCCGGCCGCTGCGGCAATACGATATAGCGCAGGTCCGCCGTCGAATCGTGCACCCGCACCTCCTGCGACTTCGGAATTTTCACCCCGAATTCGGCAAGCACACCACGCGGGTCGATGACGGTGCGTGACCGATAGGCAAGGCTTTTGTACCACGCAGGCGGGATGCCGAGCAGCAGCTTGGGATAACACGAGCACAACGTGCAGACGATGACGTTGTGCGTCTCGGGCGTGTTCTCGACCACCTTGAACTCGGCGAGCTGGCCAATGTCGATATCCATCTCGGCCAACGCCTTGCGGCAGTCGGACATCAGCCGGGCTTTGAACGCGGCATCGGTCCAGGCGCGCGCGACGACACGGGCGCCCAGCGCCGGCGAGCGGCTGTCCATCAGGTCGATCTGGGCGGCGATCTCGGCGTCTGTCAGCACCCCCTTCTCGATCAGCAACAGGCGCAGCGCTTCCTCCATCACCTCGTAGGCACCCATCGGGCCGGCGTCGTGGTCGCGCTGCGGGGGATGTGTGTGCCCGCCGTCACCATGATCGTGGCCATGATCGTGGTCGGAATGGTCGTGATCGTGCTCGTCACTCATGATGCTTTTGCCTTGCGGGGGTGGGCCTTCGACGCAGCCTCGGCGACCAGCCAGTTCTCGGAGATATCGGCTTCGAGCTGATCCCTCGACGGGCCCGTGTAGGCCGGCCAGAGCGCCGACTGCTTGAAGCGCACTTTGTAAAGCGGTTGCGCGGGCAGGCCCGGGCGATGGTAGGCGAGCCGTTGCGGATCGCGGAACGTGCCGAGCACTTCCCCAACGATGCCGCTTTGGCCACGCAGATACCAGGGCGCGCGACAATGGCCGAGGCTCGCGCGGTCATCGACGCGCACGCGGTCGCCGGGTTTGAAGCGTGTGCTCATGACCACGACACCGTATGGCTCGGAACCTTGCGGCCGCCCTTGACGTGTGCCGCCGCGACCTCCGCCATCTTTGCCTCGATCTCGGCGCGGCTCAGCACCTCCTGCTCGACCAACAGGTTGCGCATGGCGCGCACCCATTTCTCGTAATACTCGGTCTTGTCGTACGTCTGCTGCCCGTAATCCTCGATGGTCCGCCGCATGGCATCGACCGACCATAGCCCCTTTTTGGCGTAGAGCAGGATCATCATCGCATCCACGCGCTTTTCCCACAGCGCGAGATCATGCTCGGTGCGGTCGATGGCGCCGAAATCCAGCCCGCCCACGTCGTGGACGGCACGGCCATCAGCGTCCGCTCTCAGTTTGGTCTTGCGCATGGGAACCCCGTTGCTGTTTGCCTCATCCTGCCGCGATCCGCGCGAATTGGCCAGCGGGATGCGTCGCGACGGCTGGAAATGCAAGACCGCACTTGCATGACAGGCGCGCTGGCGGCACAACGCGGCCATGTCCACGCACCTGCAAAACAACACCTCAGCGCCGCTGGTCGGCGTCATCCTGGCCGGCGGCCTGTCCCGGCGCATGTTCGAGCGCGACCACGCCGGCCAGGGCGACAAGGGCTTGCTTGCTCTCGGCGACACATCGATGCTCGGTCACGTGATCGCGCGCTTGGGGCGGCAGGTCGATGCGCTGCTGCTCAACGCCAACGGTGATCCGACGCGCTTTGCCGCCTTCGGGCTGCCGGTGGCCGCCGATCCCATCGCTGGCTTCGTCGGGCCGCTGGCCGGCGTGCTGGCGGGGCTTCGATGGGCAGTCCGGCATGTGCCAGCGGCAACGCACATCGTGACAACGTCGGCGGATGCGCCGTTCGTGCCGGTCGATCTCTGCGCGCATCTTTACGCGGCAGCACTGGCAGCACCCGGACACATCCCCCTGGCACGGAGCAGCGGCGAGTTGCATCCCGTCATTGGTTGTTGGCCAGTGGCATTGGCGGACGATCTCGAACGCGCCCTACACGACGGCGTGCGCAAAGTGCTGCGCTGGACCGATAGGCACGGCACAGTTCCAGTCGACTTCCCAATGCACCAGATCGGCGGCGAGACGGTCGATCCGTTTTTCAACGCCAACACGCCGGACGACATGGCGACCGCGCGGCGACTGATTGGATTGGTTGCCTCATGACGATCACCCACACGCCGAACGGCACGCCGATCATCGCCATCGCGGGCTGGAAGAACGCCGGCAAGACGACGCTGGTGGTAAGCCTCGTCGAAGACCTTACCCGGCGCGGGCTGCGTGTCGCGACGCTGAAGCACGCGCACCATTCCTTCGACGTCGATCCGGGCGAGACCGACAGCGCACGACACCGGCGCGCCGGCGCGACGCAAGTTGCCATCGTTTCGGGCAAGCGATGGGCGCTGATGACGGAGCTTCGCAATCAACCCGAGCCGACGTTTGCCGAAATCATCGCGAAGCTCGCGCCGGCCGACCTGCTGATCGTGGAAGGCTACAAATCGGAGCCCATTCCGAAAATCGAAGTGCGCCGCGCGACAGCCACCAGCCCCCCCCACCTCGCCGACACCGACCCCCATGTGATCGCCATCGCCACGGACAACATCGATGCCTATAGCGGCGCACAACCAATATTTCCGCTCGACGACATAACCGGTATCGCGGACATGATCGTGAAAAGGATAATCAATCCGGCCTGAATAATGGCGCGCGCCTTGGACGAAGCGGCCCGATAAGTGATCGTCCCAACGCTCGTCACACCGTGCCGTCGACAACGATTTCGATCAGCCGCGGCGCGCGCGCGGCGAAGGCCTCTTGCAATGCGCCCGCCAGCTTGGTGGGATCGGTGACGCGTTGGGCACCCATGCCGAGTGAGGTGGCGAGAGCGGTAAAATCCACCGGCGGATCCTTGAAATCCATGCCGACGAAATGGCGGCTGCCATGGAACGCCAGCAACCGCTGCTTGATGATGCGATAGCCGCCGTTGTTGGCGATGACGACGGTCAGCGGCAACTTGTGGTGCGCCGCCGTCCACAGCGCCTGGATCGAGTACATCGCACTGCCGTCGCCGGTGAAACAGACGACGGGTTTGCCGGGGTGGGCAAAGCACCCGCCGACCGACGCAGGCAACGCCCAGCCGATGCCACCCGACGCCAGCGCGTGATAGCCGAAGCGATGCGTGTGTTCCCGGAGCGCGCCGACGTAACGGCCGGTGGTCAACGACTCGTCAAACAGGATCGCGTCGGCGGGCAGCGCGTCGATCAACGTCATCGTCGCGAAATCGGGATCGATCGGCGCCTTCGTCGCGGCTTTGGCGATCGACGCTTTGAGCGCTGCGCGCTTGGCGCTCCAGGTCTTCGGCGCGAGCGCCGCGACGGCGTTTTTGGCACGCGCCGATAGGGTCGCTCCACCCACCCGGCGCAGCACCGGCAACAGCGCGCCCAGCGTTTCCTTGACGTCGGCCTTGAGCGCGATTTCGACGGCGTGGTTCTTGCCGATATCGTGATCGACGAGGCCGATCTGCACGACAGGCATGGTGGCCGGCATGGCCTCGATGGGCGCATAGACCGACATGCGAACAGGATCGGTGCCGAGCGCGACGATCAGATCGAAAGGCTCGAGAATGGCGCGCGTGTCTTTCTGTATCCGCGACAGCGCGCCCAGGTAACAGGGATGCGCCGACAGAAAATGCGCACCATAGGCGATGGACTGCTGATAGACGGGCGCACCAAGCGTTTCGGCGAACTGCGCAGCCATAGCCAGAGCATCGGATTTGACGACCTCGTCGCCGGCGATGATCACCGGCCGCTCGGCGCGGAGCAGGCGCACGGCCAGCGCTTCGAGCGCGGCGTCGGACGGGCGAACGGCCGCATCGATCCGTGTCGGCCGACCGAGATCGAGACCGGTTTCGGCGTTGAGAATATCGCCCGGCAGCGAGATGAAGACGGGGCCGGTGGGCGCCGTGGTGGCGATCTTGGCGGCGCGGCGCATGATGCGCGGCAGGTCTTCCAGGCGCGTGACCTCCACGGCCCATTTGACCAGCGGGCGCGCCATGGCGACCAGATCGTCATAGAGCAGCGGCTCCATCAGCCCGTGGCCGATTTCCTGCTGGCCGGCGGTGAGGATCAGCGGCGTGCCGGTGAACTTGGCGTTGTAGAGCGCGCCCATGGCGTTGCCGAGACCCGGTGCGACGTGCACGTTGGCCGCCACCAGCCGGCCACTGGCTCGAGAAAACCCGTCGGCCATGGCCACCACGAGGCTCTCCTGCATGGCCATCACGAACGTCAGGTCCGGCACATCCGCCAGCGCGTGCATGACAGGCAACTCGGTGGTACCGGGGTTGCCGAACAGATGCGTGACGCCCTCTGAGCGGAGAATTTCGAGAAACGCCGTGCGGCCGGCGATCACGTTGGTTTTTTGCGGTGCCATGGGTTCTCACTCTGTAGGGCGAGAGAGCGTTTCAGCGTATTGCGCCGGACGCAACCCGAATTTGACACCCGAATTTGACTGCGAGCACCACGTCAACCCCGGCGCAATACGCCCTGAAGGGGGCTCTTGCGCCCCACGGCCTCCAAGCGCCCTCAAATCAAGCTGGCGGCGAGGTTGATGGTCAACGCCAGCACGGTTGTGTTGAAGAAGAACGACACGATGGCATGAAAAGTCACCAGCCGTCGTAGCGATTTGGATTTGATCGCCACGTCGCTCGTTTGCGAGGTGGCGCCGATCGACGTCGCGAAATAGAAGAAATCCCAGAAATCCGGCGCCGCGTCTGACGGAAAAATCAGCCCCGCGGCCGCATCCCGACCAGCGTTCGGCGCATAATATTCATGCGCGTAGTGCAGCGTGAAGGCGATCTGCGTCACCGTCCATGAGACGAAGATCGTCAGCCCAGCCAACGCCATGTAGCCGATCTTCCACAGCTCCTTGGCTTGCTTGGCTTCCCCGATCAGGCCGGCGATGGCGAGGAAGCTGGCGGCGATTGCGAACACGATCAGTACCAGAATCATGGTGCGACCATCGTCCTGGGTCGCCGCCCGCGCCTTGATGGTTTCCACCCGACTGCGAAGCATGAGCCGGTAGGTGGACCACAGATAGACCAACCCGCCCGCATTCCAGGCAATGATGCTGCGCATCGCCAGCGACATCGCGTGCGGCAGCACCAGCAGCGCCAGCAGCCCCGCGGCCGCACCGAGATAAAGCCGCGGCCGGATGCGGATGGAGCGCCACAAGGCGACCACGGAGTGACTGCGCGAATGCATCAGGGAGCCTCACCAGGAAATCGGGATAGTCTGTTTGCAGCATCGCAGACCACAGGCGCATTGCCCCGTCAACCGCGCCGCCCCGCCGCCCAGGCGAGCCATTGACGGGCCCGAGCATCCGGGTCGGACGCGCAGAGAACATCACTGACGACCGCACACGATTGCGCGCCCGCGCTGATGATCGCATCGGCCTCGCCAAGGCCGATCCCGCCGATCGCGACGAGCGGCATGGATGCGCCAATCAAGCGCCGCCATTCGGCAAGGCGCGCGACACCCTGCGCCGGACGCCCCGTCGCCTTCGTGGTGGTTGGATTGATCGGCCCCAGCGCCACGTAGTCGGGCTCGGCTGCAAGTGCGATCGCCAGCTCCGCCGCATCGTGGGTGGAAATACCGATGCGCATGCCGGCGGACTTGATGGTCGCCAGATCAGCGTCAGCCAGATCCTCCTGGCCGAGATGGATGTAGTCACAGCCGACCGAAAGTGCCTCGCGCCAGGTGTCGTTGACGATGAGCTGGCAGTGGGCATGGGGCATCGCAGCCTCCATCGCCGCCACGATCTCGGCACGCGCGGCCGATGGCGACAAGCCCTTGGCACGCAGCTGGATCGTGCGCACGCCAAGTGCCGCGAACCGTGCGACGGCGGCCGCGTCCGGCACAATGAGATAGAACGGATCGATATCCGGTGCAGCGATCGGCATGGGGTGACCTTTGCTCACTATTCACGCGTCGAACGCGAGGTGCACTTTCATCGACCGATTGCGGTCGCTGGCCAGTTCGAAGGCTTTGACGGCATCCGCCATCGGCATCGTCTCGGTGATGAGCGGACGCACGTCGGCACGTCGCGATCCGATGAGTGACGCGGCCAACCCGAACTCCTCGTGGAAGCGAAAAGTGCCGCGCAGATCGATCTCGCGGGCGACGATGGCATTCATCGGCAACGTCATCTCGCCGCCGATCCCCACCTGCACGATGACGCCCTGCGGGCGGACGACATCGAGACCGGCGACCAGCGCGCGCACGTTGCCGGAGCATTCAAACATCACGTCGAAATAGCCCTTGTCGACAGCGTAGCCGGC
>JANYHP010000146.1 GCA_025359005.1 Hyphomicrobiaceae bacterium
GCTTCCCTTCGCGGCATGTTGGTGAGCAAATGTCAGCGCCATAAGGAACACTAGCAACATTAGGTTTCTAGTGCAGCTTTTGCATCTGACGTTTGGTCACCAGTCTTGCCGCAAACGGTTACCAAACGTCAGATGCGCTGCACTAGGGTCTGGGCGAGTGCAGCGCGGTATATCCTGTGAGGGTTCCCGTCGTAGTTGCGTTTTGTAGGTATGGGCACGCCATGTTGGGCCGGATTGCGCGGATTGGCGCCAGTTTCATCAGATCGCCGGGCAAGCGCGCCTGGGCCGAGGACAAGCTGGCCTGGAAGCTGTTCCAGTTGCGCCAGCGCCGGCAGGATCGCATCAACGCGGCCTTCGATGCCCGGCACGGCACAGACACCGCGGCCGAGGTGGCATTGACGGAGGCTGGCGTCGGCGCCGATGACGCCGCGCGCGGCAATATCGTCTACCGGCCGCTGTGGGAGAGCAACTTCCACGCCGGGCTCCGCGCCATCGAAGCCAAAGTCGGCGGCTTCGAGGACTTTACGTTTGTCGACATCGGCTCGGGCAAGGGTAAGCTGTTGCTGCTCGCCTCGCTCTATCCGTTCCGCCGCATCGTCGGCATCGAGTACGCCGAGGGGCTGCATGCGGTGGCCGAGCGCAACGTCGCCCACTTCGCGGCGCCCAATCAGCGCTGCAAGACCCTGGTACCGATGCTCGGCGACGCGCTGGCCTTCCAATTGCCGCCGGGACCGGTGGTGGCGCTGATCTTCAACGCGTTCGACCGCGAGACGACGGCACGGGCCATCGCGCATCTGGCGCGGCAGCGGCCGGACGGCGCAGCCCCGGTTTTCGTCGTCTACGAGAACGTGCGACGGGCCGCCGAGATCGGTGCCGCCCTCAACGCGCCGGCGCCCTGGCACACCATCGCGCAGACACGTCGGCGCATCGTCATCGGCAACGCGGCTGCGGCGCGGCGCTGGCAGAGCGGCGGCCGACGCGCGAGCGAGACGATCGACGCGGCCACGACGGCCCCCGCCACCAGTCCCTGAGACCACGCCCGACGTCTGATTTTTCAAGACCAGAACTCTTCGACAAGGAAGCCCCCCATGAGCATGACGGACGTAGCAATCGTAGGCGCCGGACCCTACGGCCTTTCGATGGCGGCCACGTTGGCGGCGAGTGGCGTCGACTATCGCGTATTCGGCACGCCGATGCAGTTCTGGGCCGACACGATGCCACCTGGCATGGCCTTGAAGACAAGCTGGATCACGGCCGGCTTCATCGATCCGCGCAAGCCTTATTCCCTCGTCGACTACTGCGTCGAACACGGCATCCCGCATGAGGAAACGGTGAACCCCATCGATCTGGAAACATTCGTTGCCTACGGCCGCGAATTCCAGCGCCGCTCGGTGCCCAACCTCAACACAGCCCACATCGCGCGCATCGAGACCAAGGGCGACGGGTTCCGCCTGACCACCGACGACGGCGCGGTCGTCGACGCCCGCCGCGTGGTCGTCGCCACCGGCATCATCGATCATCGCGTGATGCCGGACGAGCTGGCCTCGCTGTCGTCGGAGTACGTCACCCACAGCGCCACCTGCGCGCCGTTCGAGCGCTTCGCCGGCAAGGATGTGCTGGTCATCGGTGCCGGCGCGTCGTCGGTCGACACGGCGGCGGCGTTGCGGCTGGTCGGTGGTCGCCCCATCGTCATCGCGCGCTCCGGCGAGATCCGCTATCAGTCGCCGGGGGCGCCACGCACCTGGTGGGACCGGATCAGGGCGCCCGACAGCAAGCTCGGCCCCGGCTGGCGCGCGCTCGCGGTGACGACGATGCCGCGCCTGTTCTATATGTTGCCGGAGAAATTCCGCGTCGAGGTCGTGCGCCGCTTCCTCGGCCCGGCGGCGAGCTGGCCCGCGCGCAAGATCGTCGAGGGCCACGTCACGTTCAAGCTCGGTGCCGACATCAAGGCGGCACGCATCGCCGACGGCAAGGTGCACGTCGACACCGCCAAGCGCGACGGCACACGGGAGACCCTCGTCGTCGATCACGTCATCGCCGCGACCGGCTATCGCGTCGACATGCGCCACTACGCGCTGCTCGATCCGGCCATCCGCGCCAAGCTGGCATTGACCGACGACAGTCCGGCGCTGTCGCCGAAATTCGAATCGTCCGTTCCCGGCCTCTATTTCGTCGGCACCTCCGCGGCGAATTCGTTCGGCCCGATGTTCCGCTTCGTCATGGGGTCGGGCTACACCGTGCGGACCATCACCGCCCACATTCTGGCGAACCTGCGGAACCGCAAAGAGGTTGCCGCGCCGGCAGTTCTGGCCGGCGATCTGTCGAGCAAACAGGCCTGAGGACCCCATCATGACGGCGCCTGCCCGCATCCTGTTTCTGGCCCTCACCAACGACGTGGGCGCCAACCGCGTCGTCGGCGCTATGGCGGCCGCGGGGCTCGACTGCGGCGTCATGAGCCCGCCGGGTTTTTTCAGCGCGGCCTCGGCTTTCGCATCGGCCACCTTCACGCTGCCGCAACAGCGCGGCCTGTGGCTTGCCATGCCGGTTGTAGCGCGGCGGCTGGCCGCCGTGATGGACAGCTGGCGGCCCGATTGGATCATCCCGCTCGACGACATGGCGACGTGGCAACTGCGCAGCCTCGCCGTCGGCCGTCGCGTCCGCGCCGACGTCGCGCGGCTGATCATCACCTCGCTCGGCGACCCCAACGGCTACCGGGCGGCGGTGTCGCGCGGCGACCTCTTGGATCTGGCGAGCCGTCTTGGCGTGCGGGTGCCGCGCAGCCGGGCCGCATCATCGATCCACGAGGCGATCGCGCACGCGGCCGGCATCGGCTATCCGCTGATGCTGAAGCTGGAGCATACCTGCGGCGGCGCCGGCGTGCAGCGCATCGACGATGCCGAGCAGTTGATCGGCGCCATGCAGGCGGCTGGCCTCGGCACCGGGCACGCCGCCAAGAAACTGCGCACGATGGCCAAGCTGTTGGTCTGGCGTGCGGCCGGGCTGACGGACCTGGATGCGGCGCCGGCCGGCGTGCAGGCCTGCGTCGAGGGGCGGCTGGCGCTCCGGACGGTCGCAGCCGTCGAAGGCCGGGTGCTGGCCGGCGTCAATTTCTCGGCCGTCTCGGTGCATCCCGAGCCGACCGGCGCGAGCACGGTTCTGCGCCCCATCGATCATCCGGAAATGGAGCGGGCCGCCGCCAAGATCGTCAAGGCGCTCGGCGCATCGGGGCTGCTGAGTTTCGACTTTTTGATTTCGCCGAAAGACAATTCTGCGGCGCTCATCGAGATGAACGCCCGTCCCGTGGGCAGTGCCCATCTCGGCGCGCGCATCGGCCATGACGTGTGCGGGGCGCTGGCCGCCCATATCGCTGGACGGCCGATCCCCACCGAGACGACGGCGTCCGTGCCGGACTTGGAGATTGCACTGTTCCCCAAAGAGCTGGAGCGTGATCCGGCGAGTGTGCGGTTGGCTCCTGGTTCCGCTGTGCTGCACGACGTACCGTGGGACGATGCGCCGGTGATCGCCGCCTACCGCGACTGGCTCGCCGCGCGACACCCGACGCGCATGGCGGAGATCGACCGGCAGCTGCGCCGTCCCGCCGCCGCTGTCGGTGCCGCGCATCCAGCGTGTGTGGATGCGGCACTCATGGCGTCGCCACACCGGCTGGCCGGCTGAGGCGCGGGCTTACGGCGATCAGGGTTGCCGAAATTGTCAGCGCTGCAATGGCTGCGACGGCGTAAGCCGCGACCTGTCCCAGCATGGGCGTGGCGAAGCCGACCACGGCGAAGAATGCCACGAACGCCAACAACGACAGCGAGATGCCGCGTAGCACGCGCAACAACGCATCCGGCCCCTGCTGGCTGTGCATGAAAGCGCCAATCACTGTCAGGATTACCGGGTAGCTGGCGATGATGCCGGAGCGCTGCGGGCCGAGCAGGTCGGCCGACACCATGATGACGCTGACGAGCGCAAACGTCGCCGCCATGCGCGCTGGAATATCCCAGGCCGGTGGCGGCACCACCACCGCGACCAGGGCCGGCCGCGGCAGCGCGACAAAGCAGCCGATCAAAAGGGCTGCCGACAGAAACGCTGCGAGCAGCGGGGCCACATCCAGCGTCTGCGTCGCCAGCGCCGTTGCGGCATAGGCGGCGACGGCCGAGGCCAGCGCCCCCGGCCAGGCGAGGCGGCGCCCGGCCAGTCCGAAAGCCAGAATGAAGGCCGCGATGGCCCATACCGCGATCACCGCGCCGCGCGCCGCGCCGACCAGGAACTGCGGCCCCTTGTCGAGCCCGAGAAAGAACAGCACTGGCCCCGTCATCCACGGCAGCCCCATGATCAGCCCGCCGAACGTCGCCCCCCAGCGCCGCGCAGCCAACGACATGATCGCCACCAGCACCGGCGGCACCGAGATCTTGAGCAGCAAGGCCAGCAGGGTCATCAGGGGCGCGCATCCATAAATCCGGCGCCCGCCTCACGTCGAGAGCTGGCGGCGCGCCTCTTGCCGCGTCTATGATCATCGTGCCCTTGTGGGCGCAAGTGCCGGAATGGAGGCAGAGCCATGCTGAAGCCTATCGCCGTACCGAACCGCGCAGTGCTCATCGCAGCCATGGCGGCACTGCTGTCCTTGGCCATGTCCGGCTCCGGCAGTCGCGCCGGTGATGATAGCGGGCTGGACGATCTCGACTGCGAAGAGCTTTGGCTCCGGCGCAACCAGATCTACGCCAATCGCGGCTTCTGTTTCAAAACCGAGCGCGCGATCGACGTCTTCGGCCGGCGCTGCTTCCCGCCCTATGGCCGCCTGACCGCCGCCGACGAGCGATCCCTCGCCGCCATCCGCTCAGCCGAGCGCGCCAAGCAATGCCGCGTCGAGGGGTGAGGCTTAGAACTGTTCGGGTCTCCAACGTCCCTTGTCCCCTTCGAACTTCTTCGAAGGGGAAAGGGTGAGATGGAGCAAGACTTGAATTGCCCTGGGCTGAACATTCAATTCTCCTCGTGCGTCTCGACGCGGACCGTATCGAAGATCTCGGGATGGCTTGAGAGGCGGCGGCGCGCGTAGAGGCCGGCACCGAGAATAACGCAGCCATTGATAAACAACGTCGTTGCGAGCCCGATGTGGGCCGCCAGTGCGCCGGCCAGCAGCGTGCCCACCGGGGCCACCCCCTGGAACGACATGGCATAGAGCCCGATCACGCGGCCGCGCCATTCGTCGCTCACCGATTGCTGCAGCAGCACGTTGGCCGAGTTGGCGCAACACATCACCGAGCCGCCGATCACGATCAGCAGCAAGCAATTGAGCGCCAGCACCCGCGACACTGCAAACAGCGCCAGCGCCAGACCCAGCGTGATAGGCGCCAGCGCGATCAGCCAGCGTTGCGTCTCGGTGCCCCGTTGCATCGACAGCGCCACCGCCGCCAGCATCGCACCGAGCCCGGCCGCGCTCATCAACAGCCCGAACGTGCTCGAGCGGCCTTGGAAAAAATCTGCGGCGATCGACGGCATCAGGTGGATGTAGGGCACGCCGAACAGACCCACCATCGCCATCAGCGGCACCAGCGTGCGCACCTGCGGCAGCGCCCACAGCGTCGCCAGCGCTGACAGCACGCCCGGTTGCGCCCGCGCCTTGGCCGCCGTCAGGTCTTCGGGCGCGAGCTTCATCGCCAGCAGCGAGCCGATGATGGCAAAGTTTGCCACCGCGTTGAAGGCGAAGCACCATGCCTCCGACACGTAGAGCAGCACCGCGCCGGCCAGCGCCGGGCCGATCATGCGGCCGGCGTTGAACAGCGTGGCGCTGACGCCCAGCGCACTCGGCATCAAACTGCGGTCCTCGACGATGGTGGCGAGCAGCGACTGCCGCGTCGGCATCTCGAAGGCGTTGAGCGAGCCGTGCAGCACAGCGGCTCCCAGAAACACCCAGACATTGTGCAGGTCGAGCGCCGACATCGCCATCAGCACCAGCGAAATGGCGCTCAACGCCAGATCGATGCCGATCAACAAGGGCAGCTTGGGCATGCGGTCGACGATGCGGCCGGTGAATGGTCCGAGCAGCAGAAACGGGATCTGCAGCAGAAACCCCATCACGCCCAGCATGAACACCGAACCGGTCAGCCGGTAGACCAGCCACGACAGCGCCGTCGCCTGCACCCAGCTGCCGAGCACGGAAATGCCGTGCCCGAGGGCGTAGATGCGGACGCGCGGTTTTTCGAGAGCTGGCGGCAGCCAGAGATGGCGTGACGGCACGAAGGGGATTACCTGAGGAGACGGACGGTGGGAACGCGCGTCGGCACGACGACGGAGCAGGCGGATCGGACAGGACGACGTTAGGGCGCCCGCCCCCGCGCCGCAACCGTGCCCGCGCGCATGCCACAGTCCCGCGCCGCCGCGGCGGATGGTGGCCCGTCAATACGTCAGGGTCGCCTTGATCGTGCGCAGTTCGACCGATGGTTCGGGGTAGCTCTCAAAGAACTGGCCAGCGCGGCCGTACCAATAGCGGGCGTTGGATACATCGCCCTCGATCTTGTGCAGCACCGCATGGATCCAGCACGACGTCCGGTCGTCCTCGTCGGCCTGCACGATTGTATGCGCGCCCTCCCAGTCATCGGCGAGCGCCAGATCACAGGCGCGGGCAAGATCGGCACGCGAGATGGGCATGGCGGCTCGTTGTGCGTTGGTGCTTATTTGAATTAGTACTCACAATCACAAGTCCCTGGTACGCATGACGATCGAGGATGATCGCCCGACGCGTCGCGTACCTCGTCCGTAGCGCGGCTACGGCCGTCGGCACGCTCCTGGCGGATCGGCGCGCGGAATCGCGATCAGGCGTGTCAGAGACTTGTGATTGTGGATACTAACATGCGTCGGCGGGATTTTATCGCAATTGGAGGCACAGCGACATGGCGTTTTTGCAAACCGGCGGATGCCAATGCGGCGCGATACGCTACGAGGTTTCTGCGCCACCCGTCACCGTCTACACGTGCCATTGCACGGAATGCCAACGGCAATCGGGTTCGGCATTTGCCATGGCCGCGGTCATTCCGGAAGCCCATTTCCGCGTCACGCGCGGCACGCCCAAAATGTACGCGCGGAAGACGAGCGCGACGAAAACCATGGAGTGCTGGTTCTGTCCGGATTGCGGCACGCGCCTTTATCACCGCCCCGGCGGGACGGCCTATCCCAACCGCAATCTCAAGCCGGGCACGCTCGACGACACCTCCTGGCTCGCCCCGCAAGCGCATTTCTGGACCCGCAGTGCGCAGCAATGGGTTGTCATTCCGGAGGGCGGCACGTGCTATGAGACGCAGCCGGATACCCTGGCGTGGGTCCCGGCGCAGCCCTGAGTGGCGTAGCCCATGTCCCGCGCCCAGCGCCTTCTCGATCTGATCCAGGTGCTCCGCCGCCACCGTCTGCCCGTCAGCGGCGCGGTGCTTGCCGAGACTATGGGCATGTCGCTGCGCACCATCTACCGCGACATCGAATCGCTCAAAGCGCAAGGCGCCCACATCGACGGCGAGGCCGGTGTCGGCTTCGTGCTGCGCCCCGGCTTCATGCTGCCGCCGATGATGTTCTCGGAAGACGAGATCGAGGCCCTTGTGCTCGGTTCGCGATGGGTGGCCGAGCGGACCGACGGTGCCCTCGGCAAGGCCGCCCGCAACGCACTGGCCAAGATCGCCGCCGTGCTGCCGCCAGACCTGAAAACGAACCTCGACACATCGAACCTGCTGATCGGACCCGGCCAGACAACGTCCACCGGCGACACCGAACTGCCTGTCATTCGCGCGGCGATCCGTACCGAACGCAAATTACGCATCGGCTATCTGGACGGCAGCGGGCGTACATCCAAACGCACCATCTGGCCCTTCGCGCTGGGCTTTTTCGACCGGGTGCGCGTCGTCGTGGCGTGGTGCGAGTTGCGCGAGGGCTTTCGGCATTTCCGGACCGACCGCATCAACAGGCTGCAGGTGGTCGACAAGCGTTATCCGCGCCGCCGTCAGGTGCTACTGAAGGACTGGCGAGCCAGCGAAGGGATCCCGGAACGTTAGCGTCTTTCACTACTGACATTTTCTGGCAGTAGCGAAGCCTAGGTTGAACGCATGCCGGACGCGTCCAGCGGTCCCGGCAGCGACGTTCAACCAGGGATCCGCAACATGCCTAATTTCAGT
>JANYHP010000159.1 GCA_025359005.1 Hyphomicrobiaceae bacterium
GAAAACCTCGATCAAGCTAGATGAAGCGCGATAGCAATCATATCGATGATCTTGATGCCGATGAACGGCACCACCAGCCCGCCGACGCCATAGATCAGCAGATTGCGCCGCAGCAGCGCCGCCGCCCCAACCGGGCGATAAGCGATACCCTTGAGGGCCAATGGAACAAGCGCGATGATGATGATTGCATTGAAGATGACGGCCGACAGGATCGCGCTCTGCGGATTGTTGAGATGCATGACGTTGAGCGCCGCCAATTCAGGGTACGTGACCAAGAACAGCGCCGGGATGATTGCGAAATACTTGGCCACATCGTTTGCGATGGAGAACGTCGTCAGTGATCCCCGCGTCATCAGCAGTTGCTTGCCGATCTGGGTCACCTCGATCAACTTGGTAGGATTGCTATCGAGATCGACCATGTTGCCCGCTTCGCGCGCGGCTTGCGTGCCGGTCTGCATCGCGACACCCACGTCGGCTTGAGCAAGCGCTGGCGCGTCGTTGGTGCCGTCACCGCACATGGCGATCAGGCGACCCTTCGCCTGCTCGGCTTTGATATAGGCGAGCTTGTCTTGGGGCGTCGCTTCGGCGATGTAGTCGTCGACGCCAGCCTCGGACGCGATGGCTGCGGCTGTTATCGGATTGTCGCCCGTCACCATAACGGTCTTGATCCCCATCGAACGCAGCGCGGCGAAGCGCTCCTTGATATCAGGCTTCACCACGTCCTTGAGATGGATCACGCCGAGCAACCTGCCGCCTTCCGCCACCGCAAGCGGTGTGCCGCCAGAGCGCGAGATGCCTTCCACAGCTTCACGAAAGGCACGTGGAGCGTCCGCCATAGTGGTGCCGACCAGCTTCAGCACGGCATCAACCGCACCTTTACGAATGCTGCGGCCGTCAACATCAATGCCTGAGATGCGCGTCTGCGCCGAGAATGGCACGAACTGAGCTTTGGCAGCAGCGCCAACCGGTTCGGATAGTGCGTAGGTGCCCTTGGCGAGAGCGACAATGGAGCGGCCTTCTGGCGTTTCATCAACCAGCGACGCCAACAGTGCGGCGGCGGCCACATCGTTGGAGGTTGCGCCTGGCGCGGGAATAAACTCGGTCGCCAAACGATTGCCGTAAGTAATGGTGCCTGTCTTATCGAGCAGCAGAACGTCAACGTCGCCAGCGGCTTCCACCGCGCGGCCGGATGTGGCGACGACGTTGAAGCGGATCAACCGGTCCATACCAGCGATGCCGATGGCCGAGAGCAAGCCGCCGATCGTTGTGGGAATGAGGGTCACGAGCAGCGCAACGAGAACGGTCAGAGAGAGGTTTGTGCCAGAGTAACCGGCGAGGCCCCACAGCGTTGTGACGGCGATCAGGAAGATCAACGTCATGCCGGACAATAGGATCGACAAGGCCAGTTCGTTCGGCGTTTTTTGACGTTCAGCGCCTTCGACGAGCGCAATCATGCGGTCGAGGAATGAGGAACCGGCGGATGCCGTTACGCGCACTTTGATCCAATCAGACAGAACGACCGTGCCGCCCGTCACCGCCGAGCGGTCGCCGCCAGACTCGCGGATGACGGGCGCGGATTCACCAGTGACCGCCGACTCATTCACAGACGCGATGCCTTCGATGACTTCGCCGTCGGCCGGGATCGTGTCGCCGGCTTCGACGAAGACGACATCGCCCACTTCCAATTCCAGGGCGTGTTTCGGCTCCCAAAGGCTTCCCTTGCCGCTGTCTGGATACAACAGCAGCTTAGCTGGCGTATCGCTGCGCGTGCGCCTGAGCGCGTCGGCTTGTGCCTTGCCACGGCCTTCGGCGATTGCTTCGGCGAAGTTGGCGAACAGCACTGTGAACCACAGCCACGCGGCGATCTGGCCGGTGAACAGCAGTCCGCCACGCTGCAGCATCAAGTCGCGTGCGAAGAGCAACGTGACCACTGCAGCCACAACGCCGGTCACGAACATCACGGGGTTGCGGACAAGCTTTGCAGGCGCCAGCTTGAGGATTGCGTCGACGACGGCTTGCCGAACAATCGCGGAGTCAAACAGTGGCGGAGAGGTTGCTTTGGGCATGATTATTTCTCTCACGGGGGTCTCTCTCAAAACGTCTTGCCGGCGGTCATCAGGAAGTGTTCGACGATGGGGCCAAGCGCGAGTGCCGGGAAATATTGCAAGCCGCCGAGGATCAGGATCACACCGACGAGCAGGCCAACGAACAGTGGGCTCCGCGTGGGGAAGGTGCCGGGCGAGGCTGGCACTTTCTTCTTTGCCGCCAGCGACCCTGCTATTGCAAGCACTGGAAGGGCGACCCAATATCGCGAAGCCAGCATGGCAATGCCTCCAACAAGATTGATCAGAGGTGCGTTAGCGCTGTATCCACCAAAGGCGCTGCCATTGTTGTTTCCCATGGAAGTGAATGCATAGAGGATTTCTGAAAATCCGTGCGAACCATGACTGAACAATGCGGCGATACCTTGCGTGGAAACCACCCCAACAGCGGTTCCGATCAGGGAGCAAGCCGGGGGGACAAGAATCATCAACGATGCCATTTTCATTTCAAATGCCTCGATTTTCTTCCCAAGGTATTCCGGCGTTCTTCCTACCATCAGTCCAGCCAGGAAAACAGCG
>JANYHP010000164.1 GCA_025359005.1 Hyphomicrobiaceae bacterium
TATAGCCTAGTCCATCACTGCGCCAATGGTCGATCGGTTTATAATCACCACATGGCCCACCAGCCAGACGAGCAGCGCGCCCAGATCCTTCTGCGTATGCCCGGCGACCATTTCCACGGCAACTTTGTTGTCAACCCACGCACGCGCGACTTGGCGGTGCGTATCGACCTTCCGCCAATCCTTCACCACCGGCCCGATCAGGAACCCGAGCTGCATGCCGCTGTCCGCCAGCAGTGCACGCGGTGGTGCCTTGGCGCCGTCCGCCAGCCGATGCGCGCACAATTCCATCGCCACATGCGCCGAACCGATGCCGGCGAAGACCTCGTCGGCGGTCGGCGCTTGGGTCGACGCCGGGAACGGCTTGGCCATGCGGAAGGCGATCTCGGTCTCGATCGCCGTGGGGTTCGGCACCGGGATCGACAGCGGGATACCGCCCTTCGAGGCATCGATGATGCCGCCCCGCAGCACCGGCGCGCAGTTGGGCTCCGACGAGGCATTGGCCGCGCCCACTTTCCACCCCTCCGTAGGCCCGAGCTTGGCGCGGATGATGTCCTGCACCATGTACGCCTCCGCATCCGTCTCCGGCACGCGCAAGGGCGTCGCCGCTCTCTTGCCCCCCGGTTTGCGCGCATCCAACAACGCCGCCGCAAATACCTCGGCATCGGCAGCAGTGAAGGGTGTGGTCGACATGGGCGGGGCTCCGAGAGATTGAGGCACTGCTATGATCGAATGCGAGGCGAGGCGCAACCAAAGGCAAACTTGCCAAGGTGAGGTCCCAGGCTTAAGCGGTGCCGGTCGTTTCGGGACTGTCCGTCGGTCGCTTCGCAGCAGATTGGGCAGTCCCATGCTCCGTCGGGCGGATTTTGCCGTGCCTGTCGGTCCATGTCTGAGAGTGAGCCCCCATGACCACGTCGAATATGACCACGTCGAACCCAAAAACTCGCACCGAGACCGACACGTTCGGCCCCATCGAGGTTGAATCGGACAAGTACTGGGGGGCGCAGGCGCAGCGCAGCCTCGGCAACTTCAAGATCGGCTGGGAGAAGCAGCCGCTTGCGATCGTGCGCGCGCTGGGGATCGTCAAGCGGGCCGCCGCCGAGACCAATATGGCGTTGGGCAATCTTGATCCGACGATCGGCAAAGCCATCGTGGCGGCGGCGCAGGAGGTGATCGAGGGCAAGCTCGACGCGCATTTCCCGCTGGTTGTCTGGCAAACCGGCTCCGGCACGCAGTCGAACATGAATGCCAACGAGGTGATCTCCAACCGCGCCATCGAAATGCTCGGCGGCGAGATGGGCTCGAAAAAGCCGGTCCACCCCAACGACCACGTCAACATGAGCCAGTCGTCCAACGACACCTACCCGACAGCCATGCACATCGCCTGCGCCGAAGAGATCCACCATCGCCTGCTGCCGGCCCTGCAGAAACTGCGCAACGCGCTCAATGACAAGGCGCAGGCGTGGCAGCACATCATCAAGATCGGCCGCACGCACACCCAGGACGCAACCCCCCTCACCCTCGGCCAGGAATTCTCCGGCTACACCACCCAGATCGAGAACGGTATCCGCCGCATCGAACAGACCCTGCCATCGCTGATGGAACTGGCGCAGGGCGGCACCGCCGTCGGCACCGGGCTCAACGCGCCGAAGGGCTTCGCCGAGAAAGTCGCCGAGCATATCGCCGCGATCACGCACATGCCGTTCTCGTCCGCACCCAACAAGTTCGAGGCGCTGGCGGCCCACGACGCGATGGTGATGAGCCACGGCGCCATCAACACGGTGGCTGCCTCACTGTTCAAGATCGCCAACGACATCCGCTTCCTGGGCTCAGGCCCGCGCTCCGGTCTCGGCGAATTGAACCTGCCGGAAAACGAACCGGGCTCGTCGATCATGCCGGGCAAGGTCAACCCGACGCAGTGCGAGGCGCTGACGATGGTGTGCGTGCAGATCTTCGGCAACAACGCGGCGCTGACGTTCGCCGGAGCCTCGGGGCATTTCGAATTGAATGTGTTCAATCCGGTGATGGCCTACAACTTCCTGCAATCGGTGCGGCTGATGGCGGATGCGGCCGTCTCCTTCACCGATAATTGCGTGGTCGGCATCCAGGCGCGCGAGGACAATATCAAGGCAGCGCTGGACCGCTCGCTGATGCTGGTCACCGCGCTCGCCCCGAAGTTCGGCTACGACAAGGCCGCCAAGATCGCCAAGACCGCCCACAAGAACGGCACGACGTTGCGCGAGGAAGCCCTCAAGGAAGGCATCACCGAAGCCGACTTCGACGCCATCGTCCGCCCGGAAACGATGATCGGGCCGAGTTGAGAGAAAGTCAGAGACGGACGGACCGATGCTCCTGCTTCAGATCGATACAAGCGGTGCCGCCGGTTTCATGCTCGGTCGCCTGATCGGGATGGGGCTGACGCTGCTGCTGCTTGGGTGGGTCCTCTGGGGCCGGGCCGGCCGCACTATCGTGCTCAGCCTGTTGGCGAGCGTATTCGCCGTGAACTTTCTGGCTGATCAGATCGTCGGACCCGATACCTGGGCGCTTGAACGCTGGCCGACGGCAACAGCGTGGTGGCTCGCAGGTGCCCTCGCCTGGGGTACGAGCGCCGCACTCCGTCGTCGCGACGCGACGAAAGGGCTGAGCGCGTCGGAGCCGGGCCTCAACACACGATCCCATTTCATTTACGGTCCGCTGTGGGCGTGGAGCGCCACACTCGCCGCTGTCGGCTGCCTAGCCTACGTCAGCCATTTCGTTCCAGGCAAAGTCTGAAAGGCCACCCACTCCATGATTGGACGCTTCTTCCGCTGGCTCGTGCGGTCTACGCTGCTGCGGCTCGTGCTGGGCGTCGTCGCCGGTTGGGTTGCGTGGATCATTCAAGCAGCGCTACCGGACGCCGGTTGGGTGCAGCGGACTGGATTGGTCTTCGTCGCCATGCTCGTCATCGGCTGGGCCGTCAAGCCGCTGGTCATGCGCAATAAAGTCCAGGGCAACAAGAACGGCTGAAATTGTATCGAGGGCCTCACCGACCGCACGTCCCTTTGATGCGGCGGCGCACAGCGGCACCATCAACGAGGCAACCCGACATGCCGCACACTGTGGTGACGACGGCGATCCTGACTGCCTTGGCCATGGGCGCCTTCGCGGCCAATTCGATTTTCTGCCGGCTGGCGCTGGCGCACACAAGCATCGATCCGGCGACGTTCACGCTGGTGCGCTTGTGCGCAGGCGCCGGCATGCTGGCGTTGTTGAATGCGACCAGAGCAAGCCATCCGATGCAAGGATCGTGGCCGGCGGCGCTGGCACTGCTGGCCTATGCCACGGGCTTCTCGTTCGCTTATGTCACGTTGACGGCGGCGACAGGCGCCTTGCTGTTGTTTGGCGCGGTCCAGGCGACCATGATCGTCTGCGGCGTGCTCGGCGGCGAGCGCCTGTCGTTGGCGCAATGGAGCGGCCTCGCGGCCGCCATGGCCGGACTGCTGGCGTTACTTGCGCCCGGTGTCGCTGCCCCCGATCCCGCCGGCGCCCTGCTGATGGTGACCGCGGGCATGGCGTGGGGCGCGTACTCGCTGTTGGGCCGCGGGACGGCCGACCCGATCGCCGCCACCGCTGGCAATTTCCTACGCGCAGCGCCGTTGGCACTGCCTGTGTTGGCGTTCGCACCGTTGGATTGGGATCGGGCGGGCTTGCTCTGGGCAGTGCTCTCGGGCGCTGGCGCCTCCGGCATCGGCTACGCGATCTGGTACGCGGCCTTGCCTGGCCTCACCGCCGCACGCGCCGCGTCCGTACAATTGAGCGTGCCGGTCATCACCGCAGCTAGCGGCATCGTGTTCCTCGGCGAGGCCGTGTCGCTCCGCGTGGTGCTCGCGTCCGCAGCCGTCCTCGGCGGCATCGGCCTGGTGGTCTGGGGCCGCACCCGACCGGCAGCCAACCGCCGTTGAACGAAAGCCGCCTTCCACCAGGACGCGCAACGAATGAGCGCTACCAAGGTTGCGTCAAGCGGTTCAGCGCGACCCAACATTCTACCGGCGGAGCTCGTTTTGTTGGGTCGCACGAAGGGCTTGACCCAACCGACGTCGCGCTCAGGCTTTGCCGTCGATCTCGGCGAAGACCTTGCGAGCCAGACGCATGCATTCGACGCCAACGGGCACGCCGGCGTACACCGCCACGTGGTGAATGATGGCCTGCACCTCGTCGCGCGTGACGCCGTTGTTGAGCGCGCCCTTCAAGTGCAATTCCCATTCGTGCATGCGGTTGATGCCTGCCAGCAACGCCAGATTGAGCATGGAGCGGGTCTTGTGCGGCAGGCGCTCGTCGCCCCAGGCCATGCCCCAGCAATACTCGTTGAGAATTTCCTGGAAAGGCGCGTTGAACCCATCGCCCGACGCCATGGATTTCTCCACGTAGGCGGCGCCGAGCACCTTCTTGCGGTTGGCAAGGCCTTTGTCTCTGAGGTCACGGTCCATGGCAGTCTCCCGGCATAACGTTTGGATAGATGACACCATGTTTGCCCGAACCAGGTCACGGCCTCAAGCGCGCAGGTGACGGGCGGCGGTGGTGCAGGTACAGTTTTCTCCAACGGACCGAAGCGTAGGATTGCCATTCCATGACCAAGCCAGTGACGCCGGACGTAACGATGCGGCGCACCGTGGCGATCCTGGCGGTGGCGCTGATCCTGTTCCAGGCGACGCAGACCATGAGCATCGCGACCACGCCGCTGGCGGCCCATGCCATGCTCGGCGTTGACAAGACCTTCGCCACCCTGCCGATCTTCCTGACCAACCTCGGGCTGATGACCGTGACGCTGCCAGCGTCGCTGCTGATGGGACGCGTCGGCCGGCGGGTCGGCTTCAGCCTGGGTGCCGGGTTCGGTATCCTTGGTGGGCTAACGTCGTTCTTCGGCATCTGGCAGCAATCGTTCGTGCTGCTCTGCCTCGGCGCCTTCCTGCAAGGCGGCTCGGGTGCATTTGCCTGGCATTATCGGTTCGCCGCCGCCGACGCGGCAACGGCTCCCTTTCGCGCCAAGGCGCTGTCGCTGGTGATGGCCGGTGGCGTGGCCGCGGGCTTCATCGGGCCGCAAGTGGCGAAGTGGGCCGTCGACCTGCTCGATCCGGTGCTGTTCGCCGGCGTCTACGTGATGCTCGGCCTGTTCGCGTTCGGCATGCTGCTGCTGATGCAGCTGATCGATATTCCCCACGTGCAGACAGCCGACGGAGGGCGTGGTGGCCGCCCCATGTCGGAGATCGCGCGCCAGCCGGCGTTCATGACCGCTGTGCTGTCGTCGATGTTCGGATTTGCCTCGATGACGCTGGTCATGAGCGCCACGCCGCTGTCCATGAAGGCGTGCGGCTTTGCCTTCGGCGACAGCGCAACGGTCATCCAGTGGCACGTGGTCGCCATGTTCCTGCCGTCGTTTTTCACCGGCCATCTGATCAACCGGTTCGGTATTTTGCCGATCATCGCGACCGGGTCGCTGTTGGAGATCGGCTGCGCGCTGGTGAACTTCGCCGGCATCGACTTCGGCAACTTCGTTCTCGCCAATATGCTGGTCGGGCTGGGCTGGAACTTCTGCTACCTCGGCGGCTCGACCTTGGTGACGACCACCTACCGGGTGGAGGAACGCGCCAAGGTGCAGGGCATCCACGACTTCTGCGTCTACACCACGACAGCCACCGCCGCCGCCCTCTCCGGCACGCTGCAGGCACAAGCCGGCTGGACGCAGGTGAACTTGGCCGTGCTGCCCATGCAGGCCGTGGTACTGCTGGCCGTGGCATGGCTCGCGCTCAAGCGGCGCTGAACACCGCGCGCATTTACTAAAACAACAAGCAGAGGTGGATTTTCTGGCTGCTTTGATGGTACTTTGACCATGCCCCGACCGGCCGGACGATCATGACGTCAGTGACTGTGGTCGCGGTGCTGGGTTGAGGCTGTGGGTAAGCCACTTGCGGTGACGACGCAGGCGCTGCACGGGCAATCCCCAAGGCGGCCCTTATACGGGGGTGTGGTTGCAATACCCAAGCGCCTTGCGGGAAAGCGAAATGGCTCAGCGAGCGGAGCGGCAATGGCCGCATAGGCTGCGCCTCCTGTACAGAGGCACAGCATGGCCCGCCTACCAAGCGGGTTTGGTATCCGCGGCCAGGGCCGCTCCGCTCCCGGCAGATTATCAACGCGCACGGCACATTGGTTGTAGGGCAAAGCGTTGAGCGCGGCGATCCCTCACCGCGTCTCGGTCAACCCCATGCGGCCACGCCAGTCCGGCGCGCGGGACACGGGAGAATTCTGCGCCACGTTTTGCGACCATGGCTGGCTGGCGAGAAAGCGCCGCTCGTAGCTGTCATCACCGCTGAGCGGCGCACGGCCGGCGAATTTGACACGCACCTCCGAGACGCCAGCGCCTGCGATGCCCAAAGCCTCCGCCGTGCGGCGCGACAGATCCATCACGCGATTATGCGCATAAGGACCACGATCGTTGATCCGCACCAGCACCGTACGCCCGGTCCGCGTCGCCGTCACATAGCCGTACGACGGCAGCGGCAATGTCGGGTGCGCCGCCGTCAAGGCATGCATGTCGAAGACCTCTCCATTGGCCGTCTTGCGGCCATGGAAATCGGCGCCATACCACGACGCCAGGCCGGTGCGGTCATAGCCAGGCTCTTCGGCCGGCACATACCAGCGGTTGGCGATCTTGTAGGCGGGACCGAGCTTGAAGTGGCCGCCGCCTTTGGGAATGCGCTCGCCGTCGGCATAGACGCGCACCGACGACGACGATCCCGTCTTGACGCTGTAGCGATCGACGGGCTTGGCGTACGAACTGGTTTGCAGCGGCGACGAAGGCCGCGCGGCCCCGCCAGAATTGTTCGAGCAGCCGGCAACGGCAGCGACCAGCGCACCTGCTGCGAGCGCCGCAGCAAGTCGAACGCCGGTCGAATTTCGAAATGCGTGTGTTGCATGGCGCAACAGTGCCCTGCGCGACCTCAGGTCGTTCCCCAACATCAATCCCGCTCCCAACGCGTCGCAGCCCTATCGGCCACAACCAACACGTCGTCCGCGAGTCCCACACCGCCGACGTCGACACCAGCCACACCTGATGCGGCTCTGTTATGGCGCAGCCATGGTAAATTGATGGTAAAGATCCAGCGCGACCGGCGGTGTAGTTCAATCAGATGGAGACCAGCGATGTCCGACGCCGTGGCTGAAACAAGCGTGCACCCGCTGCACTTTCTCTACGTGGCCGATCCGCTCTGCTCCTGGTGCTACGGCTTCCAGCCGGTGATGGAAAGGCTCGCCGCGCATTTTGCCGGACGTCTCGGCGTGCGCGTCGTGATGGGCGGGCTGCGTGCTGGCAACACCAAGCCCATGCGCGCCGAGGACAAGGCCTACATCAAAGGCGCCTGGACACGCGTGGCGGCCGCATCGGGACAGCCCTTCGACCAAGCCTTCTTCGACCGCGACGGCTTTATCTACGATACCGAACCCGCCTGTCGCGCCGTCGTGGTGGCGCGCGAATGGGGCGCCGACGCGCCGCTGTCGCCGCTGGCGTTCAAGGCGCGCATCTCGGCCGCGTTCTACGCCCACAATCGCGACGTCACCGAGGGGCGTGTGCTGGCCGCCATCGCCGCCGAGGCCGGGTTCGAGCAAGCCGCATTCGCCGCCCGCCTCGACGACGCCGCGATGAAATCGGCAACCTTTCGAGATTTTCTGATCGCGCAAGAAATGGGCGTAAGCGGTTTCCCTATGCTGGCGGCCGGCAGCGAGGCGGGCGGCTACGCATTGGTGACGAACGGCTATCGGCCCATCGACGGGCTGATCGAGGCCATCGAAAGCTGGCTCGCCAAGGGTGCGCCGGTAACGCCCGCGACGGAGGGCGCATGATCACGCCTTATTCAGCCCGCGCAGCTTTGGCCGTGCACCGCATCGCCCATCATCAGGTCGAGGAAATACTGATGCAGCGCACCGATTTCGATCGCATCGCCTTCGACGCGGACGGGATCGTGCTCGCGTGTCCCGACCAACAGCAAGGCGTGCCCGATGCGGCCACAGGCGAGCCGTTCGGCCCGCATGGTGACGGCGGACAGCCCGCGCCGCTCAACCGACACGCGGCGCTCGGACGTGAGCGTGAACTCGACCAGGCTGTCGCTGCAGGAAATCGTCATCATGGCACGCTCCGGGGTGGGCATTTTCTCCTGATGCACGCGCGGGATTCGAAGGCCGTTCACCCGGGCACCGCATCCAACCCGCTCACTCTGAGCGCCACCGCAGAAGTGCGCTGTGCCCGCGGGCACAAAGCCCGGAATTTAACAAACCCAGCTGTCACAACGCCGCAGCCGCTCAAGATGCCCCCAATCGATGCTACGCACCCCACAGCAAACATCGCCCCGAGC
>JANYHP010000208.1 GCA_025359005.1 Hyphomicrobiaceae bacterium
GGCGTGCGTTCGGGCTCAGGCTCGAGGGGCTGTGGATGCACGTGGGCGCGCCCGATGAGTTGGTGGCGGCGGAGCAGGCGATCGCCGCGGCGCAAGAGTCGGCATGACGACGCCGAAGACGAGGGACGCAGGCATGGCCGAGACCGATCCGACGGCTCCGACGGTTTTCACGGTGCCGCTCGGCCAGCCGTTTCTCGACGCTCTTGCGCAAGCGATCCTGGCCGGTGACCTGCCGCGACAAGGTGGCGCGCCGCCCTCGCCATTGGCGCTGTCGCAGATGACGCTGTTGTTGCCGACGCGGCGGGCAGCACGCGCGCTGGGCGACGCGTTTCTCGCAGCCTCCGGAGGGCGGGCGATGCTGCTGCCGCGCATCCGGCCGATTTCCGAGGGGCAGGAAGATCTGGCGCTGCTGTCGCCGGCGCCGGTGGCGTCCGCGCTCGGTGGCGATCTCGACGTGCCGCCGGCGGTCAGCGAGATCGAGCGGCGGTTGGTGCTCACGCAACTTGTGTTGCGCTGGTCGGAGGCGTTGCGGCGCGGGCCGTCGGATGCGATCGAAGCGTTCGCCGCGGCCGGGGCGACGACACCGGCGCAGGCGGCCAATCTGGCGGCCGAACTCGCGCAGCTGATGGACATGGTCGAGACGGAGGGGGCGAGCCTCGCGGGCCTCGAGCGGCTCGTGCCGGAGGACTACGCGAGCCATTGGGCGCAGACCTTGGAATTCCTCCGCATCGTGATCGAGATGTGGCCGGCCTATCTCACAGCCTCGGGACGCCTCGCGCCGGCGGCTCGCCGCAACGCGGTGATTTTTGCCGAGGCCGAACGCATGGCGGCCAACCCGCCGCTCGGTCCGGTCATCGTGGCCGGCGTCACGGGCAGCATTCCAGCGACGGTCGCGCTGATGCGGGCGGTCGGACAGTTGCCGCACGGCGCGCTGGTGCTGCCGGCGTTCGATACCACGCTCGGCAGCGCCGAGGCGGCGCTGATCGCAGCCAACCACCCCGAGCATCCCCAGTTCGGGCTTGCCAAGCTGCTGGGTGCGCTGGGCGTCGCGCCTGAAAGCGTGCGTGCGTTGTCGCGTGCATCAGTTGCGGCACCCATGCGCGCGCGGCAACGCCTGGTGGTCGAGGCGATGCGGCCGGCGCCATCGCTGGAGCTGTGGCAGCACTATGTCACCGATGTGGAACCGGCAGACGTGACGGCAGCAGTTCAGGGCCTAAGCCTGATCGAAACGCCGACCGCGGACGATGAAGCGGAAGTGGTCGCGTTGATCCTGCGAGAGGCGGTCGAGCGGCCGGGAGTGACCGCTGCCCTCGTGTCGCCGGATCGGTTGCTCGCGCGCCGCGTGGTCAATCGGCTGGAGACGATGGGCATCGCCGTCGACGACAGCGCCGGCCGTCCGCTCGCCAAGACGCCGCCGGGCGCATTTCTCGTGCTGGTGGTCGAAGCCTTCGCGGCCGACTTCGCGCCCGTCGACCTTATGGCGCTGTTGAAGCATCCGCTCTGCCGGCTCGGCCGTACGGTGCCCGAGATCCGCCGCGCCGCGCGCGCCATCGAACTTATCGCGTTCCGCACGCCGTATCTCGGTCGCGGGCTTGAGGGCGTGGCTGCGGCGCTCGACGCGGGCGAAGCGGACGCGCGCGAGGGCAAGCGCCGGCAGCGGGCGGTACGGCGCCTGCGCGACGAGGATCGCGAGGGGGCCCGCATGCTGGTGCGCGATCTTGCGGCGGCGTTCGCGCCGATGCTCGATTTGAATGTCACGGGCGTGGTGCAATCGCTCAAGGCGTGGGCGCGGGCACACGCGGATGCAGCCGAGATGCTTGCGGCGATGCCGGTTGCTGAAACCGCCGCGGATGCGACGCAAATCGATGCAACGATTGCAGCGCCCACGGCCGCTGCCGAACCCGTTGCCTCGCCGCTGTGGCAGGGTGAGGCGGGCCTGTCGGCGCATGCGTTTTTTGTCGAACTGCTCGACGAGCAACTGCCCGCGCCCGAAGTGGCCGGCGCCGATTACCCGGAACTCTATCGCGGTCTGACGGCGAGCGTGAACGTACGGCCGCGCGTGCCGGCGCATCCGCGCATTTCCATCTGGGGGCCGTTCGAAGCGCGCCTGCAACAGCCCGACGTGATCGTGCTCGGCGCGCTCAATGATGGCACGTGGCCGGCGTCCGCCGATCCCGGCGCCTGGCTCAACCGGCCCATGCGCGCCGAACTGGGGTTGCCGTCGCCGGAGGAAAAGATCGGCTATGCGGCGCACGATTTCGTGTCGATGCTCGGCGCGCCCACCGTGTATCTCACGCGCGCGGCCAAGATTGATGGCGTGCCGAGCGTGCCGTCGCGCTGGCTGATGCGGCTCACCGCGCTGCTCGATGGCGCCACAGCATGCACGGGGAAAAGTGCGCGGCAGTTGCTGGCCTCCGAGCAGCCGTGGCTCGCGTGGGCGCGCGCGCGCGACCGGGCCGAGAAGGCGCGGCCCTTGCTGCCGCCGGCACCGGTGCCTGATGTGGCGTGGCGGCCGCGCTCGCTGCCGGTCACGGCCATCGAACGCTGGCTCGCCAATCCCTATGCGATCTATGCCCAGCACATCCTGCGGCTCGAAAAGCTCGATGCGATCGGCACCGAACCTGGCGCCGCGCTGAAGGGCCAGATCATCCACGACGCGCTGCATCGGTTCGCGGCGCGCTTTCCACGCGACCTGCCCGTCGATCCCGCTCGTGAATTGCTCGATGACGCGCGCGCCAGCATGGCGGCTTATGCAGCGCATCCGCGTGTCGCCGCGTTCTGGTTGCCGCGCTTTGCCCGCTTTGCCGCGTGGTTCGCCGAAACCGAAGCGGCGCGGCGGCAGGGTGTAGAACGCGTCGTCTCTGAGGTCGTCGGCGGCACGATCCTGCCCGCCCCATTCGCGCCCTTCAAGCTCGTCGCTCGGGCCGATCGGATCGACATTTCTGCCGGCCGCATCGCTCTGATCGACTACAAGACCGGCCGCGCACCGACCGACAAGCGCGTGTTGGCGGGCGCCGCACCGCAGTTGCCGCTCGAAGCCGCCATCGCGCTCGATGGCGGGTTTGCCGGCATCGATAAGCCAACAGCCATCGGCCTTTCCTACATTCGTGTTTCAGGCGGAGAACCGCCGGGCGAATTCCGCACGGTGAAAACCGACAACGCCGTCGCCCTCGCGGCGTCGGTTCGCCAAGGCCTCGAACGCCTGATCGCCAATTTCGATAAACCGACGACGCCGTATCGCGCCGTGCGCCGTCACGCCTTCGCCGGCAGCTATGACTACGATGATTATGCCCATCTGGCGCGCGTTGCCGAGTGGTCGGGTGGCGATGACGACGGCGGCGAGGAGGCTTAGACATGAGCCAAGAAAGCAGCGACGCAATCGCGCTCAAAGCAGCGCTCGACCGCACCACGCGGGCGCAGCGGCTCGCGTCCGATCCCACCACGTCCGCCTGGGTCGGCGCCAATGCCGGCACCGGCAAAACCTACGTGCTGACCACGCGCGTGCTGCGTCTGCTGCTGGGCGGCACCAAGCCCGAACGCATTCTGGCATTGACCTACACTAAGGCCGCCGCGGCCGAGATGTCCAAGCGCGTGTTCGACCGGCTTGGCGTGTGGGTGACGGCGGCGCCCGCCGCGTTGACGAAAATGCTGACCGAAATTCTCGGCCGTCCTCCCGAGCCCAGTGAGCTGGCGCGGGCACGACAATTGTTCGCCGCCGCGATCGAGACGCCGGGCGGCCTCAAAGTGCAGACGATCCACGGCTTCTGCGAGCGCCTGCTGCAACGTTTTCCGCTTGAAGCGGGCATTCCGCCGGGCTTTGCCATTCTCGATGATCCGACGGCCACGGCGCTTCGGCGCGACGCCACCGATCGCACACTGCTCGACGCGACACGTGATCTCGATGCCCCGCTCGGGCGTGCCTTGTCGACCGCGATCCAGTTCGCGGCCGACGACAGCTTCGACGATATCCTGCGTGACGCGCTCGGCCAGCGCGATTGGCTCGCTGGCCTCTCGCGGGTCGCGCTCGATGGCGATGACGCCGTCGACCGCGTTTACCGTCGCGCGCTCGGGGTACCGCAGGACACCAATCTTGCCGCCGCAGAACGTGCCCTGGCCGAGGTGCTCGACGATGCCACGCTGGAGCGCGCGGTGGCCGTACTCGGCGCCGGCAAGGCCACCGATCAGACCTTGGCGGGCGTGCTCGCAGAGGCCATGGCCGCCAGCGATCCGCGCACGCGCGCC
>JANYHP010000227.1 GCA_025359005.1 Hyphomicrobiaceae bacterium
ATCGTCAGACCTCGAAGTTCAAGTGCGCAAACGGCTCGCAGCGCTCCGGCGTTCGCATGCCTTCTTGGACCGTGAGAAAGCCAGAGATATCCAGAAGGAGCTCGAACAGCTCAAAGTCACCATCGTTGAAAATATCGGCACGACAGACCCCAAGCTCGCGGCGGAACTACTTTGGCAGTTCCTCGACGTTCATCCGACCATCTTCGAGCGCATGGATGACAGCAGCGGCCGTGTTGGCACTCTGTTTCGAAATGCGTGCCAAGAACTTGACCCATTGTTGCAGCGTGCCAAAACCAAACCCGAAGAACTGGAGGCCCATGCGCTGCGGCGGATACTTGACAACGGCCATGGCATTTATGATGGCCTCGTCACCGCTCTCAAGGATGCGTTGGGCGCGAAGGGCCGCAGTGCGTTGCGGCAACTTCTCGACGACCGCCGGGGCGAACACCTCGCCTCAAAGAAGCGCGCCGAGATATCGGCGGGCCACTTTGACTACACGCTATCCGGCCTGTTGCTGGCGCTGAGAGATCTTGCCGATTGCGACAATGACGCCGATGCCTTTATCGCAACCTACCGGGACTCGGATCTTTCGAACCCGGCATACGCTTGCGAAATCGCGATCCGACTACTTCGCGCCAAACGGCCGCAGGAGGCTTTTGCCTACCTCGACCAGGGTGCTCCGAGCGACAAAAACCGGCATTTCAAGGAATTCGAATGGAGTGACATCAGGGTTGCCGTCCTGGACGCGCTCAAGCGGAGCGACGAGGCCCAAGCCGTGCGGCTCCGTCTTTTCGAGCGTCACCTTAGCGCCGCTCACCTCAAAGCCTTTTTGAAGCAACTGGCCGACTTCGATGACACAGAGGCTGAGAATGCAGCTCTTGATAAGGTCGAGCGCCACATCAATGTTCACGCGGCACTGGCCTTCCTGGTCAACTGGCCAGCCTTGAGCCGAGCCGCTCGCATGGTCGAGGCGCGGACAGGTGAGATCGACGGCGACCTTTACGAATTGCTAGATCCAGCCGCTTCGCGTCTCGAAGGAAAATACCCGTTGGCATCGGTGCTGCTGAGACGCCGCCTCATCGACGTTACACTTCAGAAGGGACGCTCAACGCGCTATCGTCACGCCGCTCGCCACGTCCGAGAGATTGAAAGTCAGCACGCCGACATCAGCGACTACGGGCACCATGAGAACCACGACGCATTCATCGGACGCCTGAAGCGCGAGCACGCGCGGAAATCTGGCCTCTGGTCGATACTAATAGCGTGATCTTGGCGTGGCAAACTGCCAACTGCGTCAGACCTCCCGCTGGTCACCCAATACCGACCGTGCATAGTTGCGCGACGGTTCGGCAGAGGTGGGCCAGGACCGACCGGTCCGCATGTTGTTGCTTGTAAACTGAAGCTGAGCAGACAGCGGAAATTGTATTCGACTGTCGTCCGGCTGTCCCCCCTGGATCTTTATGCCTTCTTTATACCGGCAGCCCATTTTCCGTATCGAATCTTGATGTCGTTTGGCGCATTACGAGTTCCTGTTTTCATGCAGGAAGGCTTCGCAATGCTTGACCTTGTATTTCTTGCCCTCGGCTTGGGCGGTTTCGCGCTGATGGGCGCGTACGCCCTCCTTTGCGACCGGCTGTGAGGCGCGCCCATGTCTGACCCAATCATTGGCCTGCTCGTGGCGCTCGGGCTCGGTGCGTATCTCGTCTACACGCTGCTGCATCCCGAAAGATTCTGATCGTCTTATCAGATCGTTTGCTGGATGCCGGTCCGCACCCTCGGAGTGACTTCGATGACCCTTGTTGGCTGGCTGCAAATCGCAGCGGTTCTTGGCGCTGTGTTGGCAGCGGCAGGACCGCTCGGGCTCTACATGGCGCGTGTCTTTCAGGGCGAGCGAACGTTTCTGTCGCCCTATCTGACGCGGGTCGAACGGATCTTCTACGCCGCCGCCGGCATCAATCCGGCAAAGGAGCAAACGTGGGTCGCCTATACGCTTGCGATGCTGGCATTCAACGGGGTTGGCTTTTTGAGCCTGTATGCGTTGATGCGTTTGCAATCGTTCCTACCGTTCAATCCGCAGGGCTTCAGCGGCGTCGCGCCCGATCTGGCCTACAATACTGCTGTCAGTTTCGTCACTAACACCAACTGGCAGGCCTATAGCGGCGAGACCACGATGAGCCATCTTGTGCAGATGGCCGGGCTGACGGTGCACAATTTTCTGTCCGCCGCGACAGGTATCGCGCTGGCCATTGCGATGACGCGAGCGTTCGCGCGCAGCAGTGTTTTGACGCTCGGCAATTTCTGGGTAGATATGACCCGCACGACGCTCTACGTGCTGCTGCCGCTGTCGGTGCTACTGGCACTCGCTTTCGCGTTGTCCGGAGTGCCGCAGACGTTGTCGGGTAGCGTCGACGCAACGACTCTCGAAGGCATCAAACAGACGATCTCACTCGGCCCCGTGGCCAGCCAGGAAGCCATCAAGCAGCTGGGCACGAATGGAGGCGGCTTCTTTAACGCGAATTCGGCGCATCCGTTCGAAAACCCGAACGCGTGGTCGAATATCCTGTCGGTCTGGTCGATGCTGCTTATTTCGACGGCGCTGACATTTACCTTTGGCCGTATGGTCGGCGACGTCCGACAAGGGACCGTGTTGCTAATCGCGATGTGGTCTCTCCTGATCACTGCCGTGGGCATCGCCTACTGGGCGGAAGCGTCCGGAAATCCACTGCTAGTGCAAGCGGGCGTCGACGCCGCGGGCGGCAACCTTGAAGGCAAGGAAGTCCGCTTCGGACAAGCCATGACTGCGCTGTACGTGGCCGTAACAACTGGTCTGTCGTGCGGTGCTGTCAACGCCATGCACAATTCGCTGACGCCGCTGGGTGGGCTGGTCCCGTTGTTCCTCATACAGCTCGGTGAGATATTGCCGGGCGGCACTGGCTCTGGTCTCTACGGCATGCTGGTGATGGCGATCCTAACAGTCTTCATCGCGGGGCTCATGGTCGGCCGCACGCCCGAATACCTCGGCAAGAAGATCGAAGCGCGCGAAATGAAGCTCGCCATGCTGGCGGTGCTGGTGTTGCCTCTGGTCATCCTCAGCTTTACGGCCGTTTCGGCGATGCTGCCAAAAGCTTTGGAAAGCCTTGCCAACGCTGGTCCGCGCGGCCTGACCGAGTTGCTCTATGCCTATTCGTCGGCTGCCGGCAACAACGGCTCCGCCTTCGCCGGGCTAAACGCCAACACACCCTGGTTCAATACGACACTCGGTATCACGATGATGCTCGGCCGTTTCGCCTATGTAGTTCCAGTAATG
>JANYHP010000232.1 GCA_025359005.1 Hyphomicrobiaceae bacterium
AACGCTTCCTTCAGCGCGAGACCCCAGAAGGATTTTTGAAACCGAGATGTGTACTCCAGCGCAGATTCGCTAGCGCCAGAGAACAGCGCTATCTTGTGTAACTGATTCAAATCGTCAAAACCCATTCCACTCTTTTCCAGAGGGTCAGTTCCACCCCAAAAACCTCCACCGTGACATGCATCAATGAAAACGGAAACTCGAAACCCATCAAAATATTTCAGAAGATCTGCCAAAGTATTGTCGTACAAGTCTTCACCAATGCGTACGAGATCGTCTCCTTCTCCAATATCATTATAAGTTGTTTCGTTCGGCCGGACCGATCCTCCATGGTTATGTATGTAAAGTGTAAATGTATCGCCAGGACGCATCTGCCCGCGAATACTAAATAGCTTATCTGCCAATTTTTGAACCGTTATCGGTGACCTCATCTTCCCGTTTGAATCAACAGTAAGGTCACCGAGCAGCACGTCTGCCTTTGAGTGCGGACGGCTCGCGAAAACGTCTGCCATCTCTTGGGCGTTCTTGGCAAAATCGAATGTTTGACCTCCGGAAGTGAACGGCTTCGCCGCGTCTTTTGCACCGACAAACAGTCCATATGAGGTCAGGGTTGCCGACGTCACGCTGACGCAGCTAATAGGCGTCACCGTCAATCGTCCGTTGGAGCACGCAGCTGTTGCTATACCAGTAGTCGGCCAACTCGCGTCGCTGAGTCCAGAAGAGGTGCCTGACTGACCGCCAGGGTAACTGGCAGTACAGGTTGAGTTGCCAACCGACCAACTCACCGCCTGACTCGGGCACGGGGCCGGCGGTGGCGGCACCGCAACCGACACCGTCACGCTCGCCGGAGCGCTGCTTCCCGCTGCGTTGCTCGCGGTAACGGAAAAGATTGTGGCCTGTGCCACGGTGCCCTGAACCGTATTGATCGCAGTCACGAGCCCATTTGCGAACCCGCCCGTCCAACGAAAACTTGAGGGTGCGCCGCCGCTGGCACAACTCACGGCAAGCGTAAGCGCGCCACCTCCTACTGGAAGCGACGGCGGGCTCGCGGCCAGCGAGCACGAACTTGGTGGCGTGAGCGCCGCAACACCTGTACCTGCTAGTCCAACGCTGTGCGGGCTTCCGGACGCATTGCTGCCGATGCTGGCGCTGGCCGTTCGCGTACCCGTTGCGGTCGGCTGGAACGACACGCTGAACGTGCAAGTCGCGTTCGGGATCACGGCTGCATTGCTGCAGTTGTCCGTCACGACCAAGAAGTCGCCTTGGTTCGTGCCCGATCGCGTCAACGGACCCAGCACCAGATTGGCAGTGCCACTGTTAGTTAGCACAACCGATTGTTGGAGGCTGTTGACGCCAACAGTGATCGAGCCAAATACTAAGCTGGTTGACGAAAGCGTCGCTGCCGGGGCAGTCGGCGCGGCACCCGAACCCGACAACGAAACGCTGTGCGGACTTCCTGCGGCATTGCTGCTGATAGCGACGTTGGCCGATCTCGCACCTGTTGCCGTAGGTTTGAACGACACGCTGAACGTGCAGATGCCGCTAGGCACCAGTGCAGCGTTGCTGCAGGTGTTCGCCGCGACCAAGTAGTCGCCCGGATTGGCGCCTGAAAGGGTCAAGGCACCCAGCACGAGGTTGGCCGTACCACTGTTGGTCAGCACAACCGACTGGGAGGGACCTGTAGAGCCAACCGTCAGCGAGCCGAATGTCAAACTACTCGAAGAGAGCGTGGCTACCGGAGCGGTCGGCTCTACACCTGTGCCCGACAACGAAACGCTGTGCGGGCTTCCGGTCGCGTTGCTGCCGATGCTGGCGCTAGCCGTTCGTGTACCCGTTGCAGTCGGCCGGAACGACAAACTGAACGTGCAGGTCGAGCTAGGAGTCAACGCCGCGTTGCTGCAGGTATTGGTGACGACCAAGTAGTCGCCCGGGTTGGCACCCAGGATGCTCAATGCGCCGAGCAACAGGTTCGCGTTCCCTGTGTTCGTCAGCGTTACAGACTGTGGCAGGCTGTTGGCGCCAACACTCTGCGAGCCGAACGATAGGCTCCCAGTCGAGAGAGTGACCGCTGGCGCTGGCGCCGCCACGCCGGCTCCGGACAATGACACGGTCGAAGGACTCGCTGCCGCATTGCTGGGAATCGTGAGACTTGCAGAACGCGTGCCTTGCAGCGTCGGACCGAAGCTGACCGACAGCGTGCAAGAACTCCCGGATGCAGGCGCAGGCTGGAGAGTCACACCCGAGCAGGAGTCGCCGGCAATCACGAAGTCGCCGGGGTTGGAGCCTGTGAGGCTCGCAGTCCTGAGGATCAGGTCGGAGCCTCCGATATTGGTGACCGTGACGGGTGCCGGCAGCGAATTGGCATTGATCGCCGTGTTGGGAAACACCAGGACATTCGTCGACACCGAAAGAATAGGTGGAGGAGGCGCCGTGCCTGTCCCGCTAAGCTGAACAGTGGCGCTTCCAGCGTTCGTGGTGACAGACAGCTGACCGCCGAAGGTCAATAAGGCGTTAGGGGAAAAACGGACCGTGACGACCTGCGATTGACCAGCTCCGAGGCTGAAAGGACTCCCTGAGACGACGCTGAATGATGCGCTAGGCGTGGCCGTTCCGGTCAGAGTACCCGCACCGGTGTTGGTGACGGTCAGCGCAAGCTCCTTGGAGCTTCCGACCGGGACTGATCCGAAGGAGAGGTTGACAAGGTCTGTCGATAGAACCGGGGCGCTGCTGACGCCGCCCTGTACGGCCACATCGACGCCGGCGGTCGCCGAATCGATGCCGCTGCTGACCACCGAGGCCGTCGAACGGATGATCGCGCCATTAGGTGGCGGGTTCGTCGCGTCGACAAGGGCAGCGAACTGCACCGTGACGCTCTGCCCGGGGGCAACCGGATTGTTTCCGAAGCCCCAACTGATCGTCGACCCTGCAGGGCAGATCGAAACCGCGCTGCCGCAGCTCGCGTTGACGAACGAGCTCGCTGCCACGGTCGTGTGGTTGGGCACCTGGGCGCTGACGCTGAAGCTGTGTGCCACCGCGCTGCGGTTGGTGGCCGTGATCACGTACTGCACCAGCTCGCCGGGGCGCACCGGGTCGGGCGTGGCGGTGATGAGCACTTGCGAGCCGGCGCTGCTCAACACGGTCGCGGCGGCGTTGGCTCGCGCCAGGCTGCCACCCGTGCCCGCATCGCGCAAGTCGGCGGCAGCGCTCACCACGCCGCCGCTGGCCGCGGCCGGATCGACCTGAACGACAAACTGTCGCTGCCCCGTGCCACCCGAAGGCAGCGCGCCCACATCCCACTGCACCGAGCTGCCCACCAGCGCGCCGCCGCCCGTGGCCGACACGAAGCTCGTGCCGGCCGGCAATGCCACTGCCAGCGTGGCTGCCGGTGCGCTCACGGCACCGGGGTTGCCGAACTCCAGCGTGTAGCTCAGCGCTGCGCCTGGCGCCACCGGGCTGGAGGCATTGACCATGCCCAGCGACAGGCCGGCGCTGGAGACCACCACATCGACGCCGGCAGTGGCCGAGTCGATGCCGCTGCTCACGACCGTTGCCGTCGAGTGGATGATCGTGCCGTTGGGCGGCGGGTTGGTCGCGTCGACGAGAGCCGCGAACTGCACGGT
>JANYHP010000333.1 GCA_025359005.1 Hyphomicrobiaceae bacterium
TGCTGTTCACGGCGCTGACGCTGTTTCAGTCGCAGACCTGCAATCCCGCGCGCCCGTGGTGGAAGAGCCGCGACCTGCTGACGGACGTGCAGTATTTCTTCCTGGTGCCGATCATCGCGCCCTACGCCAAGCTGGTCAGCCTGCTGCTGATCGTGGCAGCCATGCGCGGCGCGATGTCGGAAGCCGAGATTGCCGACTACGTCAACAACGGCCGCGGCCCGATCGGCCAATTGCCGATCTGGGCGCAGGTGGTTGTCTACATGGTGGGCGCGGATTTCCTGCTCTACTGGTCGCACCGCATCTTTCACAAAGCGACGTTGTGGCCGTTCCACGCCGTGCATCACTCCGCACTTGACGTCGACTGGACGACCTCCTATCGCGCACACCCCATCAACCAGATGTTCGGCAGCGGCCTCGTCGTCACGATCATGCTGGTCGCCGGCGTTTCGCCGGCGGTCATGATCGCGCTGGTCCCGTTCGACACGATCACAGCGGCCTTTGTGCACGCCAACCTCAACTGGACACTGGGACCGCTCAAATACGTGATCGCCACGCCGGTGTTCCACCGGTGGCACCATACAGCGCCCGACCAGGGCGGTGACATGAATTTCGCGTCCACCTTCTCGATCTGGGACTATATGTTCGGGACGTTCTATATGCCGGAAGGTCAGCTGCCGCAGGAATACGGCGTCGACGATCCGCTGTTCCCCACCACCTGGGGCGGACAGATGGTCGTGCCTTTCAAGCAGTTCATGGCCCGCCTGCAGGCGCCGAAAGACGGCGCCGCCGCCGGTGCGGCAAAGTAGACCTGCGCCGCAAGGCCTGATCGATGTCGGGTGGCGACTCCCACCCGCGCAGGTAATGCGCGCGCGATAGCTTATCATCGGGTGCGCATTTTTTGCGTCTGTGCTGCGACCACGTCGGGACGGGGTCGTCGCAGGATCGCCGCCGACGGCGCATTGACAGTGTTGCCCGACGCACCGCATGCGTCGGGGGTGCGGCGGTCGCGTTCTTGTGCTCTTTGCGTTGGCCCGCGCCCGATGGATGCCGAGCCCCATGCGACTGGCCCAATTCCTGGCGCGCGCGGTTTATACCGCGGCGCCCCTTGCGCTCACGCTCATCACATCGCAGCCGGTTGCCGCACAGGAATGCGGCACGACGCCTGATCCGGCGGCCGCGCAGTTGCGGCAGCTGGCCGGGAGTTGCGGCACCGCGGCCTTCGCGATCGGCACGCTCGAGCGGCGAACCGACAAGCTGGTCGTGACGATTGCACGCGGCAACGTCTATGTGCGCGCCGTTCACTTGCGCTATGAGGGTGGCGCGGAAGCGCAGGTGCCGTTGCATCGCATGCTGTCGAGCGGCGACGCGACGCCGGAATTCCCAACGACGCGCGACGGGCGCGCCCTTCAACTCGTGCGCGCCGACGTGGCAGCCCCGGGCGCCGGTAACGATCCGCTGCTGCTGGCGCTGGCGCCGGCGGGCAATGCGGTGGTCACCACGGGTGCGGTCGGCGATGGCACACCCAAGACAGCGCTCGACAAGCGCGCGTGGGTGCTGGCCGCGAGCGCGACGGCAAGCCTCGCCCAACGCCGCGATACCTTCGAGATCGGCCGGCAGAAGGGCCGTTTCGATCATCTGGTGCTGTCAGCGCGGGGGCGCGACCTGCCTGTGCAGTCGGTGCAGATCATGCCGGTTTCTGGCCCACCCTGGACGGTCGATCTGCGCGCGGTGATCACCTCGGGCACGCTTGCAGCCCCCATCCGCATAGATCCGCCGGACTTCATCCGTTCTGTGACGGTGACCTACGGCACGCCCTCGCCGGAGGCAGCCCTGCACCCGCCCGTGGTGGAAGTGCACGGCCGGCAGACGGACGGCTGGGAGGGACGCGTGGGCGAGAACCGCCAGTATGCCGGCGGCTGGCTGCTGCTCGGAACTGTCGACGTGGTGTCCACGCCGCATCAGGCGCGGGCGCCGCTGCGGATCGCGGGACGGGAGGGGCCGTTCAAGAAGGTGCGGTTCATCGCCCGTCGTGGCGCGGTGGATCTTGTCGCCGCGACCGTGCAGGCCGGCGATGGCCGCAGCGAAACACTCGCCGTCAACGCGCTGCTGATGCCCGGCGTGCCGAGCGCACCGGTGGAATTCGCCAATGGCGCGGCGCTGCCGATCGCCAGCCTGTCGATCTCGCCGCGGCTGAAGCCGCTCGCCCATGTGGACGCAACGGTGGAGGTGTGGGCGCAGTACTGAGGGGCATCCTGCAAGCGTCCGGGAACCCTGCACAGCAGAGTGGCACAGCAGAGCGCATGAGGCCTGCCAACAATTTTCGGACAGGCCATGACGAGCCGTGCAAGTGTCGCAGCGCTGCCAGTTTGAAAAGGCACGGGGAGGCTTTGCCATGGACCGTCGCACCTTCATCACACTGTCCGTCGTCGCCACTTTCGGCTTGGCGACGATGTCTCTTGGGCAGTCGGCTTATGCCGCCGATCCGACGAGCGCCGGCACCTGGGACCTCAACATCGCCAAATCAAAATCGACGGACCCGTTGCCCAAGAGCATTACGCGGACCTACGAAGTCACTGCGACCACGGAAAAACTAACCGGCACGATCGTCACTGCGGACGGCAAGTCGATACCCATATCGTTCACGGCCACAGTCGACGGCAAGGAAAGCCCGATCCAAACGCCGGGGTCCGATACGGTCGTCCTGAC
>JANYHP010000336.1 GCA_025359005.1 Hyphomicrobiaceae bacterium
CGGCGAGCGTGTCGAGATCGACCTGATCGAGTTGATAGTGCCAACTGGCGACGCCAGCGAGCGGCCGGGCGCCCGACCAGTAGGCGTAGGCGTCTCTCGGCACATCGCGCCATTGCCACCCGGCCACGCAGAGCGCCGCAACCCCGGCAAGCGTGAACGCGCGCGCAAAAACCGATTGCGGCTTCATGAGGGATCTGATCATCCGCGGCCTATCAACGGGGAAAGGTCCGCACCCAAATCACGGCAGGGCGCTCTGGGCAACCGGATGCTCGAAGTTTTGCATCAGCGATTGCGGCGAACCTCGAAGGATTTGATCGCGCCGCGCTTGCGGCCACCCTTCTCGGCGATATCGGTATCCTGCGCCTCGAAAAAGGCGCGCACGCTGTCGTCGGCTTCGAACTGGGAAATTTCGCCGGCAGGGATGCGCCGGTTGGATGTCTGCGACCCATCCTCGTACGTGACGTCGTAGGCAACGAACTCAAGCTTCGCCCCTGGCTTTTTGCGGCCCATGACCGTGCTCTCTCTTTTGTCGTTTCTGGCCGCGCGCGTGGCGGCGCGTGCTGCTCGGATCTGGTCCGAGACGCGGGCCCTTAACCGGCTAGCGGTTGCGGCCCAATTCGCTTTCGCGAGCAAGACGCTCGAAGGCCTCGGCCTTGCATTTGATGCGATATTGATACTGTCCGCCGTCGCGCGGCAGGCACCGGACGACTTCATAGGCTTGACCGCTGGCGAGCATCGTGCCGCGCCCCGGCGTGAAATACACGGTCTGCCCGACTTTGAATTTGTGGGTCATTGCGTCATCCCCACGGGGAACAACGCACCCGATTTGAGCGGCCGGACCCGAAAACGATCTCCGGCAGATGCATCAGCATCCGCACGACCAAAGCCTCAGTAATCGGAGCCCCATAGCGGCGGGGATCTCAAGTGCCGAAAACTCCCGGCGTGGCCCGGCCCCTGAAGGCCTGGACCACGCCGAGCGTCATGACTTAATGCTTCTCTATGTTGCCGACCGAGACCTTGCCCGAGCGACGGTCTTCCTGCGTGTCGAAGGAGACCTTGTCACCTTCGGCGAGATGCTGGATGCCGGCGCGCTCAAGAGCGGTCGCATGGACGAATACGTCCTTGCTGCCGTCGTCGGGCTGGATGAAGCCGAAGCCCTTTTTGTCGTTGAAAAACTTCACAGTACCTTTGATCATTGTCGTGTCCGTCGTTTCAGAGAGTGCAAGCGTACCGCCCAGCCATGCGGCCAAGCGGACTATCGTCGATTTTTTGGGTTGGGTCAGTGCGCGGTCTGGACGGCGCCGTAGCAGTGCAGGACGAAGCCTGCGCCAAAAGTCGATTGCCGCTTATAGTCCCTTTGGTGGAAATATGCAAATGAAAGAGCATACGGCGTGATCGATGCCGCGCGAGTGCCGAATTCTCGACTTCCTGCCCTCCAGTGACGCCGGATAATGCTTCATGGCACCACAGCAATCCTTCCAGGGGCCACTCGCCGGCCTGCGCGTCGTCGAGTTGGCGCACGTGATGGCCGGCCCGGTCTGCGGGCTGATGCTGGCCGACATGGGCGCCGACGTCATCAAAGTTGAAAAAACAGGCGGCGGCGACGATACGCGGCGCCAGTTACCGCCAGACATCGGCGGCGAAAGCGCCGCCTACATGATGATGAACCGCAACAAGCGCGGTATCGTGCTCGACCTCAAGACTGAAGCGGGGAAAGGCGTGCTCCGACGCCTGGTCGCCAACACCGACGTGCTGATCGAGAACTACCGGGCGGAGACGTTGCCCGCGCTCGGGCTCGGGTATGATGACCTCCGTCTCATCAACCCGGGCCTCATCTATGCGGCGATCTCGGGCTTCGGCCGCACGGGGCCGCTGGCGGCGTCCGGCGGCTTCGATCTCGTCGCGCAGGGCATGAGCGGACTGATGTCGATCACGGGCGAAGGCCCGGGGCGGCCGCCGGTGAAAGTGGGTGCGCCGATCTGCGATATCACCGCGGGGCTTTTGCTGACCATGGGTGTGCTCGCAGCCTACGCGCACAAGCAAAGGACCGGCGAGGGGCAGATGGTGGATACCTCGCTGTTCGAGGCCGGCATCACGCACACCTACTGGCAATCGGCGATCGCCTTCGCGACCGGCATCGCGCCCGGTCCGCTCGGCTCGGCGCATCCGCTGAACGCGCCCTATCAGGCTTTTGCCACGGCGGATGGCTGGATCAACGTGGGTGCCGCCAACCAGGGCAATTGGGAGCGTCTGTGCACCGCGTTGCAAGCGCCCTACCTGGCCAGCGATCCGCGCTTCGCGAGCGGGGCGGGGCGCATGCAGGATATCGATGCCTTGATCGCCGCACTGTCGGCACGGTTTGCGCGGGCCACGACGGCGCATTGGCTCGGCGTGCTGGAAGCGGCCGGCGTGCCGGCGGGACCGGTGCTCGACGTGGCCGCCATGCACGCGCATCCGCAGACGATCGCGCGCGATATGGTGCCGACGGTCAGCCATCCGATCGCCGGCACCATGCAGACCATCGGCCTGCCGGTGAAGTTCTCCGCGACCCCTGGCGGCGTGCAGTGCGCGGCGCCCATCTACGGCCAGCACACGCGCGCTGTGCTGGCCGATCTCGGCTACGACACTGGCGCCATCACCGCACTGATCACGTCAGGCGCGGCGGTCGCGGGATAAGGCCAGCACCTCAGGGCTTGGTGATGATGGCTTCGATGTAGTCGCCGGGGACGACCATGGTTGCCGAGCCGGGGCGGCGCATGCGCGCGACGAGCGCCGTGATGTCGCCCGCGAGCGCTGCCTGCTTTGCACCATCAAGAGCGGCGAAGGCGCGGTTGGTCGGCCCGTAGTAGGTTTTGAAGACGTCCAGAAAATGCTCCGGCGACTTGTAGCGGAAATTGTGGACTTGGTTGGTGATCGCCACCCGATACCCCGGGAACAGCTCGGCCAATCGCGCTTCCGTGCCCCATAAGGCAGGAGACTGGACGCCAGCGGGTGGCGGCACGTGCTGGCCGATGATCTTGAACAGCTGACCGATGAAACCACCGGGTGTCCAATTGGCAAGCCCGATGCGGCCGCCCTTTCGCACGACACGGCAGAGTTCGGCTGCGGCCTGTGCCTGATTGGGCGTGAACATGACGCCGAACGTCGACAGCGCCGCATCGAAGGTTCCGTCGGCAAACGGCAGCGCCTCGGCGTCGGCTTCCCGGAACGTCACCGGCAGACGCTCGGCAGTCGCGCGCTCCTGGCCGCGCGCGAGCAGCGCCGGAACATAGTCAGTCGAGGTGACATCGGCGAAGCGGCGGGCGGCGGCGAGCGTGGCGTTGCCGTTGCCGGCAGCGACATCGAGCACGCGCTCGCCGGCGCTGATATCGGCCGCCTCGCACAGGCGTTCGCCGACGAGCTGCAGTGTCGTGCCGATGATGGCGTAGTCGCCGGTAGCCCAGGTGGCCTGCTGGCGTTGTTTGATGGCGGTGTAGTCGGGCGGCGTTGTGATGGACGCGGTCATTATAAATCTCCGTTGAATAACGAGGGCATCAGAATACAGAAGGTGCGCAACAAACTTTTGCAGCGCGCCTCGATAATCAATCAGAAATGCGGCACCGCCTGGGCACCTGCAATTGGCAATCCTTATCAAATGCTGCGTTGCCCGTTGGCGGACCGGCCATCAGCTGCCATCGGCTGTGCCGCATCGGCAAGCACCCAGAAGGCGAAACCAGAGGTGATCAGGTTGATGCCGAGGAACAGCCCCAGCACCCACAGCGCCGACGAGGGTAGCTGCGCCCAGATCATGGCACCAAGTGCAACACCAAGCGCACCGCTGGCCGCCAGATAACCCCAGCCGCCGTTCGGCCGGATGCGCGCCGCCAGCACCACCTGAATGATGCCCTCCGCGAGCATCAGCACAGCAAGCAGTACCGTCAGCGTGACGACACCCTTCATCGGATTTATGGCGAGCAACGCGGCCGTCGCCAGATACAGAACGCCGATGACGAGGCCGAACAGCACGTCGGACCAAGCGCGGGCGCCGAACGCGTGCACGCATTGGCCGATGCCGGCCACAGCGCAGGCAATCGCCACCCACACTTCCACCGCCAGACCACCCGCCAGCGGGAAGGCAATTGCCAGCACGCCCGCGACGGCGAGCGCTGCGCCCAGGAACTTGAACCAGCCGCGATGGGCCGCAATGGTGCCGCCGATATCGATCACCGTCATATCCGACATGTCCGTCTCCCGAGGCTTGAAACCGCTGTCCACGCTGCGGCAGGTCTATGGCGAACCTACACTATTAAGCGGCCTGTGGAACACGCTTGACCTCATAGGCCGGATTGCCCTCGACGATGGCCGTGACGCCCATGCCGCCGGCCGTGCACACCGAGACGAGCGCGCGCTTGGAACTGCCGCCCACGAGTTTCGCCGCGTTGGCGAGGATGCGCGCGCCGGTGGCGGCGAATGGATGGCCGAAGGCGAGGCTGGAGCCGCGGACGTTGAGTTTGGCGCGATCGATCGAACCGAGGGGGGCAGCCTTGCCGAGATACTTTTTGCAATAGGCGGGGTCTTCCCAGGCCTTCAGCGTCGACAGAACCTGAGCGGCAAAGGCCTCGTGGATTTCGTAGTAGTCGAAGTCCTGCAGCCTGAGCCCGGCGCGGTCGATCATCTTCGAGACGGCAACGGTGGGCGCCATCAGCAAACCCTCGCCGGCGACGAAATCGTTGGCTGCGGTCTGCGAGAATGTCAGGAAGGCGAGCACCGGCAGGCCGCGTTTGGCCGCCCACTCTTCCGAGCACAGCAGCACGGCGGCCGCGCCATCGGTGAGTGGTGTCGAGTTAGCGGCCGACAGCGTGCCCTTGTCGGATTTGTCGAAGGCGGTTTTCAAGGTCGAGATTTTTTCCAGCGTCATGTCGGCGCGCATGTTGTTGTCGCGGAACACGCCGGCGCACGGCACGAGCAGATCGTCCATGTAGCCGGACGCATAGGCGGCGGCCGCCTTCTGATGGCTTTCGAGCGCTAGTTTGTCCTGGTCGGCGCGGCTGATGTGCCAGTCTTTGGCCATCAATTCGCAGTGGGCACCCATGGCCATGCCGGTGCGCGGCTCGCCGGTGGAGGGCGCAACAGGCGCGAGTTCGGCCAGCTTGAGGCCTTTAAAAGCGCCAAGACGTTGGCCGAACGAGCGGGCCTGGCTGGCGGCGGTGAGACGGTTGGCGAGCTTTTTCGAAACGACGATGGGTGGATCAGATGTGGTGTCGGAGCCGCAAGCGATGCCGCACTCGATCTGGCCGGTAGCGATTTTCGCACCGATGCCCATGGCCGCTTGCAGGGAGGTGCCGCACGCCTGCTGCATGGTAATGCCGGGCGTTGTGGGCGCGAGTTTGGTTGAGAGCACCGCTTCGCGCGCGAGGTTCCAATCCTTGGAGTGGGAGACGACGGCGCCGCCGACGACTTCGTCGATGTGGGCGCCAGCCAGATCGTATTTGGCGACGAGACCGTTGAGGGCCGCCGTCAGCATGTCGAGATTGGAGAGGTCGGCATAAAGCGTGTTGGAGCGGCAGAACGGAATGCGCGCGCCACCGACGATGGCGACTTTGCGGAGAGTTTGGGTCATGGGGGGGCTCATGGGGTTGGGGGCCACGCAACGGTCACGGGGCCTGAATCTCTGCAAGCATTTCAACGATCACGGGCCGAAGCTCCTGGACGTGCTTGGTAGCAATCGTCCACATCAAATAAGCATCGATCCACTGGTACTCGTGCCGCAACTTATTGCCGATTGCTTTGATCTGATGCCAGGGGATTTCCGGGTTGCGATCCGCCCGCTCGGGTGGAATATGGCGGATAGCCTCGGAGATGATGAGCACACCGCGTTCGATCATCCACTGAAGATCTCCGTCCCCCTGATATGCCTCGAACGTGACGCCGGCCATCCGTCGACGAATACGATCGATGGCATCGAGCACATGGTGCAGTCGATAGCGGAGCGTCAGTACAGGCATCGCCCGCAATCCCAATCAAAACACTTTGACGCTGGAACGCTCGATTTCGTCGCGCAATATTGGGTGCAGACCATCCCGTGTACCAAGGTCGACGGCGCGGCTCAAAAGCGCTGACAGAAACTCTTCCAGTCGGCACAACTTTACGAAATCGAAGGAACCGTCGCGTCGGTATTCGACAAACAAATCCACGTCACTATCGGCTTGCAATTGCCCGCGTGCCGCCGATCCGAACATGTAGAGTGCGGTTGCGCCGAAGCCGCGGATTTCTGCCTCGTGAGCGCACAACCGGGCAAGCACCTCGTTGCGGGTCTCGGCGGATGCGGCATCACGGACGATGGTGTCTTGCGCCATGGGGCGTCTCGCGGTGGTTGCGTGTGTCGGATGTTAGCAGCACGCGGCAGGCGCGTCAGCTTTTGCGCCGCCGATGGCGGCGTTGCGGAGGGATTGTGTCATGGGGTCTTGCCGCTCTCGAGTTCTGACGCGCCGCCAGCCGCAATGGCGGCTGGCGGCACGGGAGCTGGGTGGCGTTCTGCGAAGAGTGACAAAAGCTCGGTCACGAGAAGACCGTTGATCGTCATGCCGTCCAGGGTACAGCCGGTTATGGTCACGCCGCACAGGTTGGCGGAAACGATCCGGGCACCGGACACATTCGCGTTGTGGACACGCAGGCCGGACACATTGACGTCATCGAGCGACCAGCCGGACATGTTGACATCCGTGAATGTCGAGCCGGACAGGTTTACATCGTTGAAGACCGAACCCGACAGTACGGACTTCGTGACTTCAAGGCGATCGCGCACAGAATCGATTTTCAACGCACCACTCTCCTCGGTTATTCCGCCGCCTGGGCGGGGCGCATGGGCGTGACGTTGGAGGGCTTGGCCTCGCTCGCTTTGAAATGCAGCGGGCCACCACGGAAGGG
>JANYHP010000349.1 GCA_025359005.1 Hyphomicrobiaceae bacterium
GCGTGTTGCACCCGGAGTCGAACGTGCAGTTCGGCGAAGGCGGCGCGGGCACCTTCTCCGACGGAAAGCTGTGGAGCGGCGTGAAGGACCCCCAGCACCTCGGCCGCAAAGTGCTCACCGAATTCGTCGCTGCAGGCGCGCCAGCCGACATCCTTACCGCGGCCAAACCCCACATCGGCACGTTCCGGCTCGTCACCATGGTGGAGCACCTGCGCGCCAAGATCTTATCCCTCGGCGGCGAATACCGCTTTGAGACACGCGCAACCGACATCGCCATCGAAGCGGATGCCGCCGGCACGCGCCATGTGCGCGGCGTGCACCTCGCAGATGGCAGCATTCTCGAGGCTGATCACGTGGTGCTGGCCGTCGGCCACAGCGCGCGCGACGTGTTCGAGATGGCGGTTGCGCGCGACATCTTCGTCGAGCCCAAACCCTTCTCCATCGGCGTGCGTATCGAACATCCGCAGTCCGTCATCGACACCTGCCGCTTCGGTGCGTCTGCAGGCAACGAAATCCTCGGCGCCGCCGATTACAAGCTCGTGCACCATGCCAGCAATGGCCGCTCCGTCTACAGTTTCTGCATGTGCCCGGGCGGCACGGTGGTGGCCGCGACCAGCGAGATTGGTCGCGTCGTCACCAACGGTATGAGCCAGTATTCCCGCCGCGAACGCAACGCCAACGCCGGTCTCGTCGTCGGCATCACTCCGGCAGATTACCCGGGCGGGCCGCTTGCCGGCATCGCCTTCCAGCGCCATTGGGAAACGCGCGCATTCGAGGTCGGCGGCGGGGCCTATCACGCACCGGCCCAGCGCGTCGGTGATTTTCTCGCCCACCGCGCCTCGATCGAACTTGGAGCAGTGATCCCCTCCTACAGGCCCGGCGTGACGCCGGCCGACCTGGCGGCGTGCCTGCCCGACTACGTCTCCGCAGCCATCCGTGAAGCGCTGCCGGCGTTCGAGCGGCAATTGCGTGGTTTCTCGATGGCCGACGCGGTGATGACCGGCGTCGAAACCCGCACGTCGTCGCCGTTGCGGATCACGCGCGGACCGGACCTCGTCAGCCGCAACACGCGCGGCCTCTATCCAGCCGGCGAGGGCGCCGGTTATGCCGGCGGCATCATGAGCGCCGGGATCGACGGCATCCGCGTCGCCGAAGCTATTGCTCGGTCGATCGTGGGTTACCCATGACTTTGAGATCGACGCCGGAGCCATCCCGAAATGACAGTCACCGACAACAAAGCCGCGCTCCGCACGCTCGCCAAGTCCATGCGAGCCTCGATTCCAGCGACCGCGCGCCAAGGGGCCAGCGCTACACTTGCCGATAGCGGCCTCGCATTTCTCGACGAACCGCTGTCACAGGGCACCATCATCGGTGGCTTCATGCCTATCGGAGAGGAGATCTCGCCGTTGCCGCTGATGGCGCGGCTGCGTGAACAGGGTTGTTTGTTGTCGTTGCCGGTCATGCGCGGCAAGCGTGAGCCGTTGGAGTTCCGCACGTACACACCGGGTGACGCGCTGTCCGCGGCAGTCTGGGGCATCCGCGAACCGACCGCGGACAAGGCAGTCGTGCAACCCGATATTGTTCTCACCGCACTGCTAGCCTTCGACCAGCAGGGTTATCGCCTCGGCTATGGCGGCGGCTATTATGATCGCACCATCCGCGCGCTGAAGGCGACCAAGTGCGCAATCATCATCGGCCTTGCCTACGACGAACAGAGAGTCGACGCCGTGCCGCATACCGATTATGACGAAAGACTGGATTGGATACTGACGCCGTCGGGGCCGCGTCGGGCCGTAACCTGACGGGACGTTTCAGCTCATGCGCTTGCTGTTTCTTGGAGATGTCGTCGGCCGCACCGGCCGCCGTGCGGTGCTCGACGCGCTGCCCAAGCTGATCACCCGCTTCAAGCTCGATTTCGTCGTCGTGAACGGCGAGAACGCCGCTGGCGGCTTCGGCATCACCGAAAGCATCACCGACGAGTTGTTGTCGGCCGGCGCCGATTGCGTAACCCTCGGCAACCACGCCTTCGACCAGAAGGAAGCATTGGTCTTCATTGCGCGCCAGCCCCGGCTCATTCGGCCGCTGAATTTCCCCAAGGGCACACCAGGAGCGGGTGCAGGCCTTTTCAAAGCGAAGAACGGCGCCGAGGTATTGGTCATCAATGCGCTCGGTCGCGTCTTCATGACGGAGCTGGACTGCCCCTTCCGCGCCATCGACGCCGAGACCACCGCCTGCAGGCTCAAAGAAGGCGCAGACGCGATCTTCATCGATTTCCATGCCGAGGCGACGAGTGAGAAGGAAGCGCTGGCCTATTTCCTCGATGGCCGCGTCACCGGCGTCGTCGGCACGCATACCCATGTGCCGACTGCCGATCATCGCGTGTTGCCCAACGGCACCGCCTATATGTCGGATGGCGGCATGTGCGGCGACTATAATTCCGTGCTCGGCATGGACACGGAAGAGCCCATCAATCGCTTCCTTACGCGCATTCCGCGCCAGCGGTTCGAGCCAGCCGACGGCCCCGCGACGGTCAGCGGCTTCTGCATCGACGTGGACGATGCGACCGGGCTTGCCAGGGCCTGCGCACCATTACGGCTCGGCGGTGTGTTGACACCGGCCGAGCCGTCATTCTGGGTCTGAGAGTGTGCTGACCTGACGTTGGGCAACGTGACGGTCTGACTGGCATGGGTAACGTCGTTTCGGAGAGCCGGCAAAACCGCCTCTCCTGTGGGCTCGCCCGGATTCATGCGCAGATGCGCCGGCACGAGGGATGTGGGCAACATCCGCCACGCCGAACCAGGACTCTTGTAGGCCTGAGTTTACGGACATATCGGTAAACAAATCGTAAACTTCAGCGGCCTGTGATCACGGCCGCCGACGTCAGCCCGCAACGCTTGTCGCGCCGAGCCGCACCGTTGCAGCAACCGCCAACCGCGGTGACGACAGGACGGGCACGCCACAATCGGCGAGACGTGCTTCGGCCACTGCCATGGACGCCTGCGCGAGCACGACTGCGGCCGGCGCGACCGCGGCCGCCAGTTCGCGGCGCACCGTGCTCGCGATCGAGGCCGCAAATCCCTCTCTATTGCCACACTCGAAGAAAGACCACGCACCGGCACAGTGCACGATGTCAAACCGCGGACCTTTTCCTATCCGCGCGAACGCTGCTTCCAATGCTGCAATGGTGGCTGCCCGCGTGCTCTCCAGACAGAAGGCCACCAGCACCACGCCGTCGTAGGCCGCCGCCCGATCCATCACCGGCCGGTCGATGCGCACGATATTGGGCATTGCCGTTTGCGCGGTCTCGGCGATGGGCCCGAGCGTCGAACAGGTACACAGCACGGCATCGTTGGCGCGCGCGCTATCGACAAGAAACGCCGCGACGTCGGCTTGCAACGGGTCGGTCAACCCATCGCGCCGCGCCGCATCCAGCCAGTCCGCGCGCACCACGTGCGTGACGACCGCATCGGGCGCCGCCGACGCGTACAGCCTACCGAAAGTCTCGACATGGACATCGGCGGTATGCAGGCAAAGAATGCGCATCAGGCCACGCCCTCATCGTTTGCGGCTTGCTATCGGCCCGCCGCGCACGTGTGGCGGCAGCGGCACACTCGGTCCGCCGGGCATCAGCGGGCGCTCTGGCCAGTGCCCCAAACTCTTGATGCGATCATACATGACGATGGCGCCGGCCATGGCGACGTTGACGCAGAAGCGCGTGGGGATCTTAACCACATGCCGGCAGCGCGCGACCATCGGCTCGGACAGCGACCCGCGCTCGGGGCCGAGCACGTACGCCGCGCGCAGCGGATGCTTGAACGACGGCAGGTCCACCGCCCCCTCGATCAGTTCGATGCCGACCAGCACGCACCCTTGCGGCAGCGCCATCGCATCGAGCGCCGGCCAGTCGTAGTGGGGCAGGTGGGTGCGGCTCTTGGAGGTATCGGCGAAGGCCTCGTCCTTTCGATATTGGGCGCCGACGGTGAAGGTGAAGGCTGCGCCGAACCCATGCGCACTGCGCATCAGGTTGCCCAGGTTGAGTACTTTCGACATACGTTCGGCGCCAATGGCGAAGTAGCCACGCGTGGCGGGGTCATGCGAGGGGGCGGGCGCAAGCTGTGTCATAGCGCGGGACCTAGCAGATCACGCCCGGGTTGGGGAAGCACTCGGAGGCTTGTCGATGCGGCGCTATGCGCACGGGCGCGCGCTGTACATTCAATCGACCTGAACCTACCCTCCGCCAAACGCGAACGAACCGGATAAAGCCTATGTCAGCGCGCATCGAGCCGGTACGACCACCCTTCACCGCGGCGCTCGAAGAGACGTTCGAACGCATCATGCCGCCTGGCGCGCCCCCCCTCGCGCTGTTTGCGACGCTCGCGCGCGACGATCGGCTCTGGGCGCGCTTTCGCGGCGGCGCCTTGCTCGACAAAGGCCACCTGACCCTGCGGCAGCGCGAAATCGTCATCGACCGCACGACGGCGCGCGCCGGCTCTGAATACGAATGGGGCGTGCACGTGACGTTCTTTGCCGATCGAGCCGGGCTCGATGCGGCGATGCAGTATTCACTGGTGCATGGGCAGGCCGACGATCCCTGCTGGCACGACAGCGACCGCCCGCTCATTCGCGCATCCGACCAGCTGTTTGCGTCGTGCACGCTCGATGATGCGGGTTGGGCGCAACTGACGGCCGCAGTCGGCGAGATGGGCGCCATGGAGGTCATCCTGCTCGCTGGCTTCTATCGAACGGTCAGCACATTGACCAACGCCCTGCGGCTGCCGCTGGAGCCGCTCGCGGCACACTTCCCGGCGCGACGGGCGGTGTAGGGGCAGATGTGCGACCGCCATCAGTATCCTATGTGGCGAGAACAGCATGAGGGCGCTGTCCTCATTCTCCCGCCAAAGGCCTGGGGCCTTTGGAAACCCGTCCTTGGTGGACGTGGCGGCGTCCGCTCCAAGAGTGCAGGTCGAGGGCCACCGTGTGCGACAGAACACAAAGCAGCATGTGCCCTGGTCGGACAGCGCGAGAGGCCACCGACGGCGAAGCCGTCAAACCACTAAGCCTTTCGCATCCCACCCGAAGGGTGGGGCTGTCGCCGCGTGCTATATCTCGCGTGGCCGGATATCGCGGGCGGCAACGATATAGATCGCGAGGCCGGCAGCGAGACACGCTGCGAGGCAGACAAAAATCAGGCGATAGGCATCAGGCGCGTAACCGTTGGCCGTATCGCCGAAGAAAGATGGGATGAAGCCCGTCAGCACAGGCAGCACCGCCGCGCCAGCGAGTTGCGCGATGTTGCCCGTGGTGGCACCGCGGCCGGCGAGCTGGTTGGAGAAATGCGCGCGCATGTGGGCGAGCAGCACGGTGCCGTAGGCGCTCGACGCGCTGATCGCCGACAGCATCGTGACGGCCAGCCACAGGGGCGGCGCCGGCAGCGCTGCCAACACCACCATCAAGGCCAGGGTCGTCATGCTGCCGGCCACGATCACCCCTTTGCGGGTATTGAAAATGCGGTCGAGCGGCCCGAAGGCAAACACCGACGCCATCTGGATCGTGGCCATACCGGTCAGCACCAGACCGCGCTCGCCGGCCCCGAGCCCGTGGATGTCTTTGAGATAAGGCCCGGCCCACAGCCCGGATATCGTCGCCACCGCGCCATAGGCGACGCCGAACAACGAAAACACCGGCAGAATGCGGGGAATCGCAAGGATCTGGCGCAGTCCGTCCAAGGCGCCGGGCTGTGCGGCGATTGCGACGGGTGGCGCCGCGCCCGGCGGCCGGTCGCGCACGAACAGATAGAACAACAGGCCAGCCATGGCAGCCAGGACAGCAGTCAGCAGGAACGTCTGCCGCCAGCCGATCGTGCCGGCGGCGTAGGCGAGCGGCGCACCAGCCGCAAGAATGCCAAGCTGGCTCGAGCCGAACACCCACGACAGCCCCGTGCTCCATCGCGACGGCGGCAGCCACGCCGAGATCAGTACCACCGCCGACATGAAGCTCGCCGCACAGCCGATACCGGTGACGAAACGGGCGACCACGAACTGCGGCCCATCCATGGCCACCGCGTGCAGGCCGGCACCAGCCGCCATGAAGATGGCCAGCAGGCCGACCGTGCGGCGCGGGCCGACCTTGTCGAAGGCCACGCCGACGGCGACCTGCGCCACCAGCAGGCTGGCAAAGAAGCCGCCATTGGCCAGCCCCAGCATACGCGGCGACAAGCCGAGATCACCAATCAGTTCGGGCGCGATGACAGCGAGCGCTGTGCGGAAGAATTGCGACAGGATCGTCGTCGCTGCCAGCAGCGCCACCAGCACGAGGATGTCGCGGGTCGCGACCGCCGGGGCGGACGCATCGCCGTGCCCGACCTTTGCCGCCTGATGTGCTTGCTGAGATGTCATGCGGCCCCGATGCTCATCGCCGCTGTCGGCGCATCAGCTTTCGCACGCGCGCGGCCTTCGCGACAGGGCAGAGGCCGCATGTCAGACCGGCGGCATGCCTCGGACACCGACGCCGCCGAGCAGCGCAAGCAAGGCCAGAGCAATCGAACTCCCACGACCCCACACCAACGCAGCACCGACGGTTCCGTGAGTCCCGTCCGGCGCGAACCAATCCCGCACCCAACCGGGGCACGAAACAAGTGACGCTGTGTTGCTGGGTAGAATGGCCGCCTACGCCCGAATAAACCGATCCCCGCCCCATCGCGGCAAGCGAGGAGGCGGGGACTGGTCGGCGCAGCGCTCAATCGCGGACCTCCGCCAGTCTCAGACGTCGGGCTGATCGCCGGTGCCGGGAGCTTCGAACATGGCGTCGGCGTTGAAGGTTTCGATCTCGACGCCTTCGCTCTTGACGACAGACAGGTTCTCGCCGCGCGTCTGGCGCTCGGCTTCTTCGGCCGAGCGGGCGACGTTGACGGTGATCTTCGACGTCACTTCCGGGTGCAACTGGACGCGGGCCGTGTGCAGGCCCAGCGTCTTGATGGGGCTGTCCAGCGAGACCATGCGGCGCTCGATCGTGTAGCCACCTTCGGTGACGAGATCGGCCACGTCGCGGGCCGAGACTGAGCCGTAGAGCTGCCCGGTGTCACCGGCGGTGCGGATTGCGGTGAAGCTCTTGCCTTCAAGGCGGGTGTTGACGGCTTCGGCTTCGCGCTTGAGTTCGAGGTTGCGCGCTTCAAGCTGCACGCGCTGCACTTCAAATTGCTTGCGGTTGTCGTCGGTGGCACGCAGCGCCTTCTTTTGCGGCAGCAGGAAGTTGCGCGCAAAGCCGTCCTTGACGGTGACGACGTCGCCCATCTGGCCGAGGCGGCCGATGCGTTCGAGCAGGATGACTTGCATGGGGTTCTCCGTATGATGGTTGTAAAGTGGCGTTAAACAGATCCCGGCGGCAGCGCCGCGGGCATGGACACAACGCGCGCCCTCAGGCGCACGAGGTTTTCGATCAGGCCCGCAAGGGCCGTGAGCGGAATGGCGATGGCACCGGCGACAGCCAGCGTCGCGTAGGTGGCATAGAGCAGCCACGGCGCCCGCGCGCGGCCAATGGCGTGCACCACCGACAAGCCTTGCAGAACGTACACCGTCATGCAGGCACCAAAGGCGCCCGCGCCGAGCACGCGCCACGCGCCACCGATCCAGATGCCAGCTAAGGCCGCACCGAACACCAGCGCCTGCATGCGCGGCAAACTCATCCAGTGCAGATCCGGCCACGGCCGCAGCAGGCGCCCCGACAGCCGCGTGACGCGCGCCGCGAGATAGAGATTGATGGCCATGAAAAGCGTCCAATAGCTGGCGATCGCCGCCGGCAACACTTCGATCGCCGTCGAGACGAGGAACTGCAGCCGCGCCTCGTCCATGCGACGCCACCCCGAACCGATCGGGGCGCGTTCGGACAGCGCCTTGAAGAATTGCGTGAACTCAGCCTCGAGGCTCGTGAACGTGCCGCTGCCCAGCGCAACGACCAGCACCGGCAAGGCCGCGCCATACAGCGCCAAAGCCGCCAGCACGCGACCGACGGGATACCAATCCTGCAGCACGCCATTGGCATCGTAGCGGGCGAGAAACGCGAAATGCGCGACGCCTGCGACGGGCACGCCCAAGGCCAGCAAATAGCCCGCGGCGAAGACGGGTGCGACGGCCACCGCCATCACCACGGCGCCAACACCAGCAGCTGCCAACGCCGCCGGCAATCCCCAGCCAAGAGCTACGATCAGAGAGGGCAACGGGGTCAGGATAAGCAGCAGCGTGCTCAAGCCAACCGACCCGCGCACCGCCGAATACAACAGCGCCGCAGACGCAAATCCGCCACCGAGACCGAAGGCCACGGCGCGGACAAGGCTCGGCGATAAAGTGGAAGAGCCCGTCACGTCAGCTGTCCCGCACCAAGGCGGTTAGAGCGACGCCACTGCGGCGCCACCCAACCAGAACACTGTCACACGAAGGAGGCAAGGCCCGCGGGCCTGCCTCCCGATCATTCAGCCGATCACGAACGGCAACAGGCCAAGAATGCGCGCCCGCTTGATGGCGGTAGACAATTCACGCTGCTTCTTTGCCGACACGGCCGTGATGCGGCTCGGCACGATCTTGCCGCGCTCGGAGATATAACGGCCGAGCAGGCGCGCGTCCTTGTAGTCGATCTTCGGCGCCGTGGAGCCAGTGAACGGGCAGGACTTGCGACGCCGATGAAAGGGACGGCGCGAGGGGAGCTGTTGGACTTCTGTCATGGGTGTTACTCCTGCGAGCCGGTGTCATCGGTCGGTGCTGCTGTCGGACGCGGGCGGAAGCCGCCACGGTCACCACCACCACCACCGCCGCCAGGACGTGGGCCGGAGCGGAAACCGCCGCCGCCGCCGCCGCCACCACCGGGACCACGCGGGCCGCGATCGCCGCCACGGAAGCCACCACCACCGCCGCCGCCGCGGCCGCGATCACCGAAGCCGCCACGACCGCCGCGGTCGCCGCCTTCTTCACGGTCGACCTTGCGCATCTGGATGCTGGGCTCGACTTCGTGCGTTTCGACGCGGATCGTCATGAAGCGGATCACGTCGGTGGAGATGCCCATGCGGCGCTCCATTTCAGCGACGGCCGCTGACGGAGCATCCAGGTTCATGAGCGCATAGTGCGCCTTGCGGTTCTTCTTGATCTTGTAGGCGAGGTTCTTGAGGCCCCAGTATTCGACCTTGCCGACCTTGCCCCCACCCTCGGTGATAATGTCGGCATATTCCTTGATGAGCCCTTCCACCTGGGACTGAGAAATGTCCTGGCGGGCCATGAAAACGTGCTCGTAGAGAGCCATTCGCGTGCCTTTCGTGTGCGCCACAGCATTACGCCCCCGTGATTTGCGGAGGCGTCCGTTGCGGCCGGTCATGAAACCCGAGGCACCCTACAGACCGGCGTTTGCCAGTCCATCGGACCTCTCGCTCGATACGACTCCGGCGCGTAGCCCCTGTCGGGCCCGGGAAAGGCCCACCAAGACAACCCAAAGAGCGGAAACACCGGGGAACGGATGGATCTCAACGCGGCAATGCCGGCGCCTACTCCCAATCCTGCCGCCATCATCAGGGCTTGCACCCAAATACCGACAGCCCCGTCAAGCCTCCAACCGGAGCGGGTACGAGCCGCTTATGACCCAAATCCGCGCATGCCGCAAGCGGCATGTCGTGCCACCGCGTCGCCCAAGTTGCAGCAACACGCACGGCCACCCTGTATCAAACGTCGACGGCCTCGCCGACTTTGGGCACGCGCACGGCGTGTCCGCCCATCAGGGCCTTGAACTTTTCCGCGTCCGGATCGAGCATGCCGGCGAAGGTGCCGTAATGGACCGGGATTATCGTCGTGAAACCGGGAAAGAATTTCTTGCACGCGAACGCCGCCGACTTGGCGCCCATCGTGAACCGGTCGCCGATCGGCACGATGCCGACGGTCGGCTGATGGAACTCGGCGATCAGCCCCATTTCGGCGTGCATGTCGGTGTCGCCCATGTGATAGACGATCGGCCCCACCTTGGGGTTGACGATGATGCCACAGGGATTGCCAAGATAGACATCGTCCATCGAAGACGAATGCAGCGCGTGCACGAGCGTCAGGTTGAAGTCCGTTCCATAGACCGTGCCGCCCGTGTTCATGGGCTGGAGCTTGTCGCAGCCCTTGCCCTTCAGGTGCATGGCGAGTTCGAAATTGGCGTAGAGCGTCGCCCCCGTCGATTTGCATATCTCCGCGGTATCGCCGACGTGATCGGAATGGCCGTGCGTCAGTGCTACGTGCGTGACGCCCCGGGTCGCATCTGCCCATTCGACGCCCGACTTCTCGAACGTCGGGTTGCCCTTCAGAAACGGATCGATCAGCAGCACGCTCGCGCCCGTCTCGATGCGGATCGCCGAATGCCCGAGCCAGATGAGTTTCATGGGTGTGTTCCTCGTGTGCGACGGCCGCTGCGTGGCCAGACTGTGGCGAGCATAGCACCCGCAGCCCCGGCGCGCCTATTTTCCCCGCCCTTGCTATCCCCGCGCTTGACTCCTCCCGCCCGACCGCCGACTGCATGGCGGCATGATCGCGCCGCGCCCCGAGCCCACCAAAAGCTTCGTCCTCCCCCTCGAAGACTTCGCCGCGGCGCTGCCTGTCAGCGGGCGGCTGATGGCGCTCGACCTCGGTACCAAGACGATCGGCATCGCCATTTCCGACACCACGCGCCTCGTCGCCAGCGGTCTTGAAACGCTGCACCGAACTAAGTTCGGCGCCGATGCCGTCCATCTGCTGGCCGTCACCAAGAGGCACGACATTGCCGCCATCGTGCTCGGCCTGCCTATCAATCTCGACGGCACCTCCGGCCCGCGCGTACAGGCGACGCGCAGCTTCGCCGCCATGGTCGGGCCGCGCCTCGGGCTGCCGATCCTTCTGTGGGACGAGCGGCTCTCCACCGTCGCTGCCGAGCGGTCGTTACTTGAGGCCGACGCCAGCCGCCGCCGCCGCAAAGAGGTCATCGACAAGGTCGCCGCTGTCATCATATTGCAAGGCGCTTTGGAGAGGTTGCGCGCGCTGAAGCGTGCGGCCGAGGCGGACTGAGCCTTGCGAGCAGGGCTGATGGGGAGCATTGCATGAGCATCGTCGATGCGCTGATGACGATCCTGACACCCTGGGACACGATTGCGCTCGGCGCGTTCATGCTCTCCATGTTCGGCTATCGCCTGATTACCGGCGACCGCAGCCCCTTGAGCCGCAACAGCTTGATCGGCGCCATTCAGCGCCAGCGTATTGCCTGGATGCTCAACATGAGCCGACGCGAAAATCGCACGATCGACGTCATTTTGCTGAGCAGCCTCGGCCAGGGCAACGCCTTCTTCGCCTCCACGACGGCCATTGCCATCGGCGGCCTGGCAGCCCTCCTCGGCTCCGGCGACCGCGCCCAGCAGATCCTCGAGCGCCTGCCACTGGTGGCCAGGTCGACCGGTGTGCTGTGGGAGTGCAAGTTGTTGGTGCTGATGGCGATCTTTGTTTTCGCCTTCTTCAAGTTCGCGTGGGCGTTTCGGCTCTCCCATTATGCCCAGATCATGATCGGGGCGACGCCGCCGCTGACTGAGACCAATACAGCCCAATGCGATGCCCATGCCGAGCGGACCGCGGGGCTGGCCGGCCTCTCTGCCGAGCATGCCAACGGCGGCCTGCGCTCGTTCTACTACGCATTCGCCGTGCTGGCCTGGTTCTTCCACCCGATCGCGTTCCTGCTGGCCAACGTGTGGGTGCTTCTGATCCTCATCCGCCGCGATTTTTTCTCCCGCTCGCTCCGCCTGATAGCGGCGCCCCCGCCTGCCGCGTGACGCCGTCTCGTTCCGGCACGGCCCGTCATCCGATCTTGATTTTACCTTAAGCGTGCATCAGCCCATTCCAGATACGCTGAGGGTAATCAATTCCCTCGTATTTTCTGGAGCTTGCCATGATGTTTGCACGCGGTCTGTTCTGGCTGGCGCTGGCCGCCGGCATCGGACCGGAGCTGATCACGCCGACGCATGCCGAACCACGCTCGGCGGTTGCGGCAGAAGGCCCGGCGGTGCTCGTCGCAGCGGCCACCGCGCCCCCGGCGTCCATCGCGGCGGCCAAGCCCGTGGCGCCGCCCAAGCCCGCCGTCACGCTGATGGCCAAGATCGACCTGGCGCGCCAGACCCTCACCGTCACCGAGCACGGCAAGCCGATCGGCACCTGGAAAATATCCTCTGGCGTCAGCGAAGACCTCGCCACGCCCCGCGGCCTGTTCCAGCCTGAATGGACGGCCAAAATGTGGTATTCGAAAAAATACGACGATGCGCCCATGCCGCATGCGGTCTTCTTCAAGGGCGGCGCCGCCATCCACGCCACACAAGCGCTCGGCCGCCTCGGCTCGCCTGCGTCACATGGCTGCGTCCGCCTGGCCCCGGCCAACGCCGAAGTCTTCTATCGCCTCGTGCAGCGCCATGGCCTGGCACACACGCGCGTTCACGTGTTCGGCTCACCGAACTATCCCCACACCCAAGTCGCCCACGCCCCCCAGCATCGCGCGCCCTCGCGCGGCCGCATTGGCAACGGCGGCATCTTCCAAACGTCTGACGCTTCAGACAGCTGGTCACAGCCGCGCCGCACGGCGTCCTATTCCAACGCCGGCAGCTTCTCCGGCCCCGCCTATGCGCGCCTGCCGATCAGCGCCATTCGCGTGCGCTGAACACACGCCGCAACCTCCGCAACCGTGTCACCGGCGCCACACCCGTGGGGCCGGTGAAGTATTTGTGATCATGCGCCTCCGTTGCGTCGTGCCCTGAACCTGCTACAGCTTTGGACTTGCGACGGGCCCGAGCCCGGTCTCACGCACGGCATCGCGGAATTGCGGTGGCGCGGCGGCCGAAGGCGGCAGCCACCAGCGCCCTTACCGCACGCAAAGGATCAAGTACGGCACGGAGTAGGCACTCATCATATCATGATGCTGACACGGGCGCCTGGACGGGTTGCGGAATAGATCATGGCTGGCCTCTGGAAATTTGCGGGTGTTGCGGCCGTCATTGCCGCGGCGGGAATCTACGCGGCAGGAGGTCCGGAAGCGGCGCTCAACCGCGTGACCGGCGAAGCAGGTCGCATCGGGACCCAACTCAAGGCCGACAGCTCCGGCTCGCTGCGGCCGGCCAACACGCCGAGCAGTGCAGCATCCGCCGCCAACCAGGCTAAGGGTGGGCCCTCGGCGCCGCAGACGGTCACGGTGTCCAAACCGCTCGTGCGCACCGCGATTGAGTGGGACGAATTCACCGGTCGCTTCGACGCCACCGAATCCGTCGAGATCCGCACCCGTGTCTCGGGCTTTCTCGTCGACCTCCATTTCAAGGACGGCCAGCAGGTTAAGAAAGGCGATCTGCTCTACACCCTCGATGCCCGGCCCTTCGACCGCGCCCTGGATCAGGCTCGCGCGGAGCTGTTCCAGGCCACCACCAAGGTCGAAAGCGCCAATCTCGATGTCGAGCGGGGCCGCCCCCTCGTCGACCGCAAGGTCATGAGCGAGAAGGCCTTCGACGACCGCGCCAACGCGCTGCGAGAAGCCCAATCCGCCGTCAAGACCGCGGAAGCGAAGGTCAAGACCGCCGAACTCGACGTTGCATCCTGCAAAATAACCGCTCCTTTCACCGGCCGCATTTCGCGCTCCAACGTGCCGATCGGCGCCTGGGTCTCTGCTGGTGCGGTGGCCAACGCCACTTTGCTCACCACCGTCGTCACCGAAGACCCGATCCACCTTTACTTCGACGTCGACGAAAATAATTGGATCAAGTACCGCCGGCTTGCCGAGCAGGGCAAATCCGCCGGTGCCGGCCGCGTTGGCGCCAAGGTCGAGTTGGCGCTTCCGGACGAGAAAGGCTGGCCCACCAAGGGCACGGTCGACTTCGTCGACAACCGGCTGGACATCAACACCGGCACGATGCGCGCACGCGCCGTCGTCGACAACAAGAGCCTCGTCTATGCCGCCGGCATGTTCGCCCGCGTCCGTGTCCAGGGCACCGAGCCCTACGATGCCGTCATGATCCCCGACGATGCCGTCGGCACCGACCAGACCAACAAATTCGCCCTCACCGTCGCCGAGGACGGCACGGTCGTCCGCAAGCCCCTCGTGCTGGGTCCGATCATCGATGGCCTGCGCGTCGTGGCCTCGGGGCTCGCCGCGGACGATATGGTCATCATCAAGGGCCTGCAGCGCGCGCGGAGCGGCACCAAGGTCGCCATCAAGGAAGAACCGATTACGTCGGCGCCGGCCATTGCGGCGGCGGCCGCGCCGCTGGCCGGCCCGGTCCAGCCGCCAATGCCCGGGCCGGCGCAGGCAGCGCCCTCACAGCCGGCCGCCCGCAGTGCCACGGCCCCGGCTGCAGCCGGCACGCCCGTGACCAAAAAGCAGTGATCGCCGCCAGCACTTTGGCGCGGTCGCCCACGTCCTTTCGTTTCGCTGGATCGCCGCCATGAGCTTCAGCCATTTCTTCATCTACCGGCCGATTTTCGCGGCCGTCATCTCGCTGTTCATCACCATCATCGGCGCCATCGGCTACATCGGCTTGCCGGTCAATCAGCTGCCTGAAATCATCCCCCCGACCATCATCGTTTCGGCCAGTTATCCCGGCGCATCCGCCCAGACCGTCGCCGACACCGTCTCCGCCCCCATCGAGCAGGAGATCAATGGCGTCGAGAATATGATCTACTTGTACTCGCAGTCGACCAACGACGGCGCCGTCTCCATCACCGTCACCTTCGACATCGGTGTCGACATCGATCGCGCCCAGGTGCTCGTCCAGAACCGTGTCACCGCTGCCGAACGCCGCCTGCCCGATGAAGTGCGCCGCAACGGCCTGGTTGTGCGCAAGCGCTCTCCCGACCAGCTCGTCAACATCCACCTGCTGTCGCCCGACGACACCTACGATCAGGTCTACATCTCCAACTACGGCCTGCTGAACGTCCGCGATCGCTTGATGCGCCTTGAGGGCGTCGGCGACGTCATCATGTTCGGCGCGCGCGAATACTCCATGCGTGTCTGGCTCGACCCGGAACGGATCGCGCTGCGCAATCTGACCGCCGAGGAAGTGCTGATCGCGCTGCGCAACCAGAATGTGCAAGTGGCCGGCGGCGCAGTCGGCGAACCACCGATCGATGGCAAGACGGCGTTCCAGGTTCCCTTGCAGCTCAAGGGCCGCCTCAAGTCCGCCAACGAGTTCGACGAGATCATCATCAAGACATCGCCAGACGGGCGCGTCGTGCGCCTCAAGGATATCGGCCGTACAGAGCTCGGGGCTTTGAGTTATTCCTCCTACGGCTACGCCGACCGCAACCCCGCCTCTGTCCTCGTCGTCTTCCAGCAGACAGGCTCCAACGCGGTCACGGCAACCGCCGGCGTCAAGGCGGCCATGGCCGAAATAGCCAAGTCATTCCCCAAGGGCCTCGAATACCGCATCACCTATAACCCCACCGAGTTCATCGAAGTCTCCATCCAGGAACTCTACAAGTCGATCATCGAGGCGGTATTGCTGGTCGTACTCGTCGTGTTGTTATTCCTCCAGACTTGGCGCGCCACGCTGATCCCCGTCGTCGCCATTCCCATCTCGCTGATCGGCACGTTCGCCATCATGCAGGCGATGGGCTTCACCCTCAACATGCTGACGTTGTTCGGCCTGGTGCTTGCCGTCGGCATCGTCGTCGACGACGCCATCGTGGTCGTGGAGAACGTGGAGCGCAAATTGCGCGAGGGTCTGACGCCGCTCGAAGCGGCAAAAGTGTCCATGGATGAGGTGGGCGCGGCGCTGATCGCCATTGCGCTGGTGCTGTCGGCTGTGTTCATCCCCACCGCCTTCACGCCGGGCATCACCGGGCAATTCTATCGCCAGTTCGCCATCACGGTTGCCGGCGCCACGCTGCTCTCGGCGTTCGTGTCGCTCACGCTCTCGCCGGCCCTTGCAGCCCTCCTCCTGAAGCCGCACGAGCACCATCCCAAGGTAACTGTGCTCTCGGCGCTGATGTGGCCGGTGCGCGCGTTCTTCAATGCCTTCAACTGGCTGTTCGACACGTTTGCCAATGCCTATGCGAGTTTCGTCCGCCGTCTTGCGGGCGTGTGGCCGATCATGCTGGCCGTCTACATCGGGCTTATCGCCTTCGCCGTCAGCTTCATTCCGCAGATCCCGACCGGCTTCATCCCAGATCTCGACCGCGGCATCCTGATCGTCTCGCTGCAATTGCCGTCGGGTGCCTCGCTCGGCCGTACCGACGAAGTCGTTCGTCGCGCCAACGAAATCGTGCTGTCGACACCGGGGATCAAATACACCAACGGGTTCTCCGGCCGCAACGGCGCCACCTTCACCAACGCTTCCTACTACGGATCGTTCTTTGTCATTCTCAAGGACTTCGAAGAGCGCCAACGCGATCGCCTCGATGCCCGGACGATTGCACAGACGTTGCGCCAACGTCTGGCGGTGCTGCCCGAGTGCATTTCGCTCGTGTTCATCCCGCCGCCAGTCCGTGGCCTCGGCAGTTCCGCAGGCTTTGCCATGCGCCTGCAGGACAAGCTTGGCATCAACCCACAAGACTTCGCCAGCATCGCCAACGAGTTCATCGCTACCGCCAACCGCCACCCGCTGATCCAGAACACTTTCACCACCTTCACAGCCGGCACGCCGCAGGTCTTCGTCGATGTCGACCGTGACAAAGCGCAGATCCTCAAAGTGCCGATCGACCGCATCTTCGAGGCGCTCCGCGTCTACATGGGCTCGGCCTACGTCAACGACTTCAACATGTTCGGCCGCACCTATCGCGTCACAGCCCAAGCCGAAGGCGATTTCCGCCTGTCACCCAACAGCATCAACAAGATCCGCGTGCGCAACACCGACGGCGCCATGGTGCCGCTCGGCTCCGTGGTCCGCTTCACCGAGAACGCCGGCCCCGACCGCGTCCCGCGCTACAATCTGTTCCCGGCCATCGAGATCCAGGGTCAAGCGCGGGCCGGAATCTCATCTGGCCAGGCGCTGCAGATCATGAGCGAGCTCGCCGCCCAGAACCTGCCCGATGGCGTCGCTTACGAATGGACCGACCTCTCGTTCCAGGAGCAGAAGGTGGGCCGCACCGGCTATTACATTTTCGCGCTGGCCGTGCTGTTCGTCTTCCTCGCCCTCGCCGCCCAGTACGAGAGCTGGTCGCTGCCACTCGCCATCCTGTTGATCGTGCCCATGTGCCTCCTGTCGGCGGCATTCGGCGTCTGGCTGCACGGTCGCGACATCAACATCCTCACCCAGATTGGTTTCGTCGTTCTAATCGGCCTCGCTGCCAAGAACGCCATCCTCATCGTCGAGTTCGCCAAGCAGCTTGAGGAGCAAGGCATGGACAGCGTCACGGCGGCGGTCGAGTCGTGCCGCATGCGGCTCCGCCCCATCATCATGACGTCGCTCGCCTTCACCCTCGGCGTCATTCCGCTTTACAGCGCACACGGTGCCGGGGCCGAACTGCGCGTCGCACTCGGCACCGCCGTGTTCTGGGGTATGATCGGCGTCACCTTGTTCGGCCTGATCTTCACGCCTGTGTTCTACGTCGTCATGCGGCGCTTCTTCGGCACGAAACAAGCAACTCCTGTCGTCGATACCGCCGAGCCGCTGCCCGTCGCCGCGGAATGATACGGCACGCTCGCCTTCGACATACAAGGATCCGGCCGTCAGCCGATTTTACGACACTCAGAAATTTCAACTCCCGTAAAGTCACCGGGTGCGGAGTGCGGGCGAGCCGCGGGCATTTTGCAGTCCAGTCGGTGTGCGGCATCTCGCACTCCGCCCGCTGAGTTTGTCCACCGTCGCTCCTTGATACCTCTATC
>JANYHP010000364.1 GCA_025359005.1 Hyphomicrobiaceae bacterium
GTGCAACATCATGAGGCGTGCCAAGCCTTGGCGACGCAGCTCAGGGCACACAGCAATGTTGCTCAGGTATGCTGTCCCATCATCACGTCGACGCCATGCGCCGGTTGCGGCGATGCAATCGTCGCGAACATGCAAGAAATAATCATTGGCTTGGACTTCCGCCAACGCTGCAGCGTGATCGAGCGGCCGACCGTATAGTCTGCGGTTCATCACGTCGGACTCGAATGCGACGATCGATCCAACGTCGGTCGCGCCAGCACGCTTCATGACCAGTTGCTCCTGTTGTTCGACTGACAACTGATCGACGACTTCTTGACTGTCAAGACCGGCCATCGATCTCGCCTTGGCCGATGAAACAGATGACGGCAGCTCCGGGCCCGTGGCCGACGGGCGTGCACGGAGCAAGTGCCGACGCGAACGGAGGTTGACCGACCGTCGACCGGAACAAAGTCGGATTAGGAGGACCTGCTGACGTCGTGGCGGCGCCGGACGATCAGTCTTCGTGTGCAGGGTTTCGGATGTATTAACGCCCAATAGATAGACTGCTCGAAAGTACGATTTGCCCCGCAGCCTTCGGACAGGGAGGTATTCATGTTCTCGTTTTCGATCAAGTGGATTTGGGCTCAATGCTTGGCGGTTGGAGCGGGACTGCTTCTGCTTGCACACGTGGCGGTTCCTGGTTCGGGCAATCTCACGCTGGTCCAGGGCACGGTCGAAGGAATTGGGACCATCTCCCGCAAAGGACTGGGCAGTTACTATGAGCTGCGGCTCAGAACTGAAGGCGGGAATGCCGAACGAGTGTTGATAGGCCGCCGCGATGCCCCAGAAGATACGATGCAACGATTGATTGGCCGCACGATCACAGCGCGCGTCAATTGGTCCAGCGAAGCAGTCGAAATCAGCGCAAGAGGTCTAAGCGAGGAGTTGAGTGGGGTTCGCTCCTCCGCATCGGCCCGGAGTAGCGGCTATAGTCTTGCAGGCTGGATTGCGATCATCATCGGACTGCTCGCCGGCGCTACTACCTTCGCGATAAGTCATGCTACAGTCCGGACATATATTAACGATTGATTTTGTGGCTGCGCGGCACCGGATAACGTTAGGGCGACAGGTTATAGCGTGTCCCCGTCGACCGTTGAACCAAACGTGGAATCGGCGATAGCGGGAGGAGTTCATGCTGCTCGCAGGAACATTGCTGTTTATCGGAATTCTATGCGGGCTGTCGACCGTGTGGACCTTCGACCAGATCCAGGTCCCGAAGATGCAGGCCGCATTGCGTAACTTTGGCGGCACTGTGCCCATGGTGACGCTGCGCGGGAGGATCGAGGTCGAGGCGCTTGTCCAGGCGATCGGCAGTCGGCCGTTTAGCTAATTCCGCACGCACGCACTATTTGAAGTCCGCAGTCCCTCCAGCAGCGACGGCGCCTTCCGACACGCACACGATGCGTGCGTCTGCCCCAGCCCAACAACTCGCAGCTCCGCCGCCGGTTCCTTTCTCGGCGAGCGGCATCGGCGGCGCCTCGATCCCCGTTTGGCGCGCGCGCGGTGCAGTTCTGCGTCCCGGCTCTTGCGTTCCCCCTGGCAGACGTCGCATGGGAGGGGTTGATAGGGAGGCGCTGATGAAGCCCGCCCTCGTAGGTGCTGCCGCGACCGGCGATCGAGACGACCATCATGACCCCACTGACAGACACATCCCCCGACGCTGACGCGGCCGACCTCGCCGCCCGCAAGCGGCGGGCGCTCTACCGGGCCAATTATCGCGGCACCAAAGAGATGGACTGGCTGCTGGGCAAATATGCTGCGGCGCGCCTGCCGGACATGGATGCGGCGGCGCTCGGCCAGTTCGAGCAGTTCCTGGTGTTGCCGGACCCCGATCTCAACACCTGGATACTCGATCCGGCACGCCTCACGGACCCGGCGTATGCGGGCCTCGTCGCCGATATCCGCGCGTTCCATGACATCAAAGGCACGCTGGCGCGGCCGATGACGGGTGCCGATCGATGAGCGCGAAAAAGCCTTTGGCGGCGGCCAAGCTCGACCAGTTGACCGGCGTGCCCGAGGGGCATGATGCGCTGGTGCTTGGCCGTATGGCGCTGGCGGCGGCGGCGCGTGGCGGCGAGGCACCGTTGCTGATCCACGTGGCCCGCGACGACCGGCGGCTCGAAGCGCTGGCGGCCGCGATCGCGTTCTTCACGCCGGCGGTCAAGACGATGGCGTTCCCCGCCTGGGATACTGTGCCTTACGACCGCATCGGGCCCAACGCCGAGATCATCGCCCGGCGCATCACCACGCTGTCGCGGCTGGCGATCACCACGACGCGCAAAGACCCAACCGTGCTGCTGACGACGGCTAACGCCATTCTCCAGCGCGTGCCGCCGCGCGCCTTCGTGCGGCAGGCGCTGCGCCCGATGGCGGCCGGCCAGCGCATGGATATGAACCGGCTGGTCACGCGCCTGTCGCAGGTGGGCTACCAGCGCACGGGAACCGTGCTGGAGCCCGGCGAGTTCGCCGTGCGCGGGGGCATCGTCGATCTCTACCCGCCGGGGCGCCAGTCGCCGGTGCGGCTCGACTTCTTCGGCGACACGCTCGAAACCATCAAGAGCTTCGACACAGAGACGCAGCGCTCGGCGAAAGTGGTGCCGAAGCTCATTCTTATGCCGATGAGCGAGATCCCGTTCGGGCCTGACGCGGAGAGCCGCTTCCGCCAGAACTATGTCGCCATGTTCGGCCCCGCCTCCGACGGCGACCCGCTCTATACCGCTGTCAGCTCCGGCACGCGCTATCCGGGCCAGGAGCATTGGCTGCCGCTGTTCCATGAGAGCCTCGAAACGCTGTTCGACTATGCGCCGGACGCGCCCCTCAGCTTCGATCACCTGACGGATCAGGCGATCATCGAGCGGCACGCCCAGATCGCCGAGCATTTCCATGCCCGCGTCGAGGCGCGCGAAATCTCGTCGTTCGGCGCTGATCCCTATAAGCCCGTGCCGGCGGAGCGGATGTTCCTCACCGAGCCGCTGTGGGACGAGGCGCTGGCGGGCAAGACGATCCATCAGTTCTCGCCGTTCGAGACGACGGCGGTGCCTGGCGCGCGCAGCGTCACCTCGTTCGGCGGACGCGTGGGGCGCAACTTTGCCGCCGATCGCGGCATCGAGGGCAAGTCGGTGTTCGACGCCATGCGCGGGCAGATCCGCTCGTTGCAGGCGGAGAAGAAGCGCGTCGTGGTGGCCGCGTGGAGTGCCGGCGCGCGCGAGCGGCTGTTCGCGCTGTTGCGCGACCATGGCATCGGGGCGGACGAACTGGTGCGTGTCGAAAATTTCCTCGACGCCGAAAAGCCGCCTCCACAGGCCGTGGCGCTGGCCGTGCTCGGCTTGGAGCACGGTTTTGAGACGCCCGACCTCGCCGTGATCGCCGAGCAGGACGTGCTCGGCGACCGGCTGGTGCGGCCACGCCGCAAGGCGCGCAAGGCGGCCGACGTCATCACCGAGGCCACCAGTCTGGCGGCCGGCGATCTGGTCGTGCACGCCGATCACGGCATCGGCCGCTTCGAGGGCCTCAAGACGATCACCGCGCTGGGCGCGCCGCACGATTGCCTCGAACTCGTATATGCAGGCGGCGACAAGCTCTATCTGCCGGTCGAAAACATTGACCTGCTGTCGCGGTTCGGCTCGGAGGGCAACGAGGCGCAGCTCGACAAGCTCGGCGGCGCCTCCTGGCAGGGCCGCAAGGCGCGGCTCAAGGCGCGGCTCTTGGAAATCGCCTCCGAGCTCATCAAGGTCGCAGCGCTCCGCCAACTCAAGGAGGCGCCAGCGATCATTCCTCCGACTGGCAGCTACGACGAGTTTGTCGCGCGCTTCCCCTACGAAGAAACCGAGGATCAGGCCGCCAGCATCGAAGCGGTGCTCGGCGATCTGGCGCTCGGCCGGCCCATGGACCGTCTCATCTGCGGCGACGTCGGCTTCGGCAAGACGGAAGTGGCCCTGCGCGCGGCGATGGTGGCAGCGCTCGGCGGCTTCCAGGTGGCTGTGGTGGTGCCGACGACGCTCCTCGCGCGCCAGCACTTCAAGACGTTTTCGGATCGCTTTGCCGGCTTGCCCGTTCGCGTTGCCCAGGCGTCGCGCATGGTGACGCCGAAGGATTTGGCCGATACCAAAGCAGAGTTGCGAAGCGGCCAGCTCGACATCGTTGTCGGCACGCACGCGCTGCTATCGAAGGGCATCGATTTTGCGCGCCTCGGTCTGGTGATTGTCGACGAGGAGCAGCACTTCGGCGTCGCCCACAAAGAGCGGTTGAAGCAGCTGCGTGAGGACGTGCACGTGCTCACGCTGTCGGCGACGCCGATCCCGCGCACCTTGCAGCTGGCCCTGTCTGGCGTGCGGGAACTGTCGCTGATCACCACCCCGCCGGTCGATCGTCTGGCGGTGCGCACCTACATCTCGCCGTTCGATCCCATCATCATCCGCGAGGCGCTGCGGCGCGAACGCTATCGCGGCGGGCAGTCGTTCTACGTGTGCCCGCGTCTCACCGATCTGGACGACGTGGCCGAGTTCATCGCCGAACACGTACCGGAATTGCGGGTGGCGCGCGCGCATGGCCAGCTCTCGCCGACGGAACTCGAAGACGTGATGGTCGCCTTCTACGACGGTAAGTACGACGTGCTGGTGTCCACCGCGATCGTCGAATCCGGTCTCGATATTCCCAATGCCAATACGATGATCGTGCATCGCGCCGACATGTTCGGGCTGGCGCAGCTCTACCAGTTGCGCGGGCGCGTCGGGCGTTCGAAGACGCGGGCGTACGCCTATTTCACCACGCCCTCCGGCAAGGCGCTGACGCACGGCGCGGATCGGCGGCTCAAGGTTTTGCAGTCGCTCGATACGCTGGGTGCAGGCTTCTCGCTGGCCAGCCACGATCTCGACATTCGCGGGGCGGGCAATCTGCTCGGCGACGAACAGTCGGGGCACATCCGCGAAGTGGGCTTCGAACTCTACCAACAGATGCTCGAAGATGCGATCCAGAACCTCAAGGGTGGTGATCTCAGCGGCACCGGCGAGGAGCATTGGAGCCCGCAGATCGCGCTCGGCACCGCGGTGCTGATCCCGGAGACCTATGTGAGCGATCTGCAACTCAGGCTCGGGCTTTACCGGCGCCTCGGCTCGCTGTCGACGCGCGCTGATATCGACGCGTTCGGCGCCGAATTGCAGGATCGCTTCGGACCGTTTCCCGATGAGGTCGCAGCCTTGCTCGACGTCATGGAGATCAAGGCGCTGTGCAAGCTCGCCTCCATCCAGCAGATCGACGCCGGGCCGAAGGGCGCCACGCTGG
>JANYHP010000377.1 GCA_025359005.1 Hyphomicrobiaceae bacterium
CGTTGGTACTTGTCTTCGATTGCGCGTGCCGACACCGCTTCGCGGAGCCGGCCGGCACGCGCGGTCAGTATCAGATGACGTTGACGAAGGCGTCGAGATAGAGGGGCGGGCGCAATGGTGATCGAGACTGCCAAAGCATGAAAGCATCGGATTTCGCTTACGCGCGCGCGGCAACGGTTGCCGACGCTTTCCGGCTCAAGGCTGAGCTTGGCGTCGATGCGCGCTGGCTGGCCGGTGGGCAGAGCCTGCTTGCGTCGCTGGCATTCCGGCTTTCTGAGCCATCGGCCTTGATCGATATCTCGGGGCTCGCAGAGTTGCAGGGCGTGGCGCGCGTGGGCGATTGCGTGCGGATCGGCGCCGCCACCACGTATGCCGCGCTGGCGCGCTCCGACATCATCAGGACGCAGGCGCCGCTCATCGCCGAGGCACTGCCGCACATCGCGCACACCGCCATCCGCAATCGCGGCACGATCGGCGGCTCGCTCGCCTATGGCGATCCGGCGGCGGAGCTGCCGGCTTGTGCGGTGGCGCTCGAGGCAACGCTGGTGTTGGCGCGTGCAGGCAGTGAGCGCCGCGTGGCGGCCGGTGACTTTTATCACGGGTTGTTTGCGACGGCGCTGGGCGACGACGAGTTGTTGGTCGCGATCGAGGTTCCGGTCTGGCATCCGGACCAACAGCAGACAATCGTGGAAGTGACGCGTCGTGCCGGCGACTACGCGATGGCTGGTGTTGCTGTGGCCTTGACACGTGGCGGCGACGTCACCGAGGCGGTTCGGCTGGTCTTTTTCGCCCTCGGCGACTGCCCCGTCGTGGCGAACGCAGCAGCGGCGGCGCTTGTCGGCAATCCGCTGGACGATGTGGACATCGAGCGCGCCGTTGCAGCGCTCGGCAGCGATCTCGATCCGGCTGCCGACCTGAACGGCGGCGTGGCCACAAAGCGGCACCTGGCGGCCGTTGTGTTGCGTCGGGCGCTGCACAGGCTTGTGCCACCACACGGGGAGCGCGCGTCATGACCGCGGCGACAGCCACGACCGAGTGCCTCGTTACGCTGATCGTCAATGGCGAGCGTGTTGCGCGGGGGGTGCCGGCGCGGCAGCATCTGATTGATTTCCTGCGCCTCGATCTGGGGCTGATGGGGTCGCACGCGGGCTGTGAGCATGGCGTGTGCGGCGCCTGCACGGTGCGTGTCGATGGGGCGATCGTGCGCGGCTGCCTGGTGCTTGCCGCCAGTCTCGACGGACGGACCGTGGAGACGATCGAAGGCGTGTCCGATACGGGAGAAATCCGCGATCTGCAGGACGCGTTCATCGCGGCCAATGCGGCGCAGTGCGGCTTCTGCACGCCGGGCATGCTGATCACCGCCGCCGACCTGCTCAATTGCAACCCGGCGCCAACACGCGAAGCGATCCGTGAGACCATCTCCGGCAACTACTGCCGCTGCACCGGCTATCAAGCCATCGTCGATGCCATCGAGGCGACGGCGAAAGCGCGTGCGGCCGTAGGAGGGAAATCGTGAGCGGATCTTGTTCGTTGGGTCGCGCTGAAACGCTTGACCCAACCTTGGGCCACGTCGGCGCCGAGGTGGCCATGCGCATGGGAACCATCGGATGACACGCCCCATCGATCCCGCCTCTGTCGACCGGCCGAATTCTTACATCGGCAAATCGGTGCCGCGGCCGAACCTCGCCAAGCTGGTGGAGGGGCGCGGGCGCTATGTCGACGACATCGTGCTGCCGCGCATGGTGCATGTGGCGTTCGTGCGCAGCCCGCATGCGCATGCGGCAATCACCGGCATCGATGCGAGCGAGGCGCTGGCCATCCCAGGCGTGCTACGCGTCTTTACGGGCGCCGATCTGGCCGCCATCTGCGATCCGTGGGTGGCGGTACTGGTGCATCTCAAGGGCATGAAGAGCGCGCCGCAATATCCGTTGCCGCTCGAACGCACGACGTGGCAGGGCGAGGCGGTCGTCGCCGTCGTCGCCGAGACGCGGGCACTGGCGGAAGACGGCGTCGCTCGCGTGCAGGTTGGATATGATCCGCTGCCGGCCGCGGCCGATATGGAGACGGCGTTGTTGCCAGCCACGCCGGTCATTCATGCCAGCCTCGGCGACAATCTCTGTTTTCAGCGCGTCAACGAAAGTGGCGACGTCGCGGCAGCCTTCAAGGCCGCGCACGCCATCGTCGAAGCGACATTTCACACGGGCCGCCATACCGGGGTGACGCTGGAGCCGCGGTCGATCCTGGCCGACTACAACAAGGCGTCGAAGAAGCTGGTCGTGCATCATGCGACGCAGGCGCCGCACATGATCCAGAGCGTGCTGGCCACGCAATTGGCGATGCCCGAGGGGGATGTGCGCGTGATCTGCGGCGATGTCGGTGGGAGCTTCGGCATCAAGGTGCATGTCTACCCGGACGAAATGGCCACCGCGGCGATCGCCAAGCTCATGGGGCGCCCGGTCAAGTTCGTCGCTGACCGGCTGGAGAGTTTTTCGAGTGACATCCATGCCCGCGACCATCGCATCCACGGCCGCATGGCGGTGGATGCCGAGGGGCGCATCATGGCAATTGACGTCGATGACCTGACCGGGATCGGCCCCTATTCGGTCTATCCGCGTACATCCGCCATCGAAGGCAACCAGGTGATCAATCTGGTGGGCGGGCCCTACGAGTTCGCCAATTATCGGGCCAAGACGACCGTCGTTTTCCAGAACAAGACGCCGACATGCCAGTATCGCGCGGTGGGTCACCCCATTGCGACGACCGTCACGGAGGGGCTCGTCGATCTGGCGGCGGACGCGCTCGGCATGGACCCCATCGCGTTCCGGCTGAAGAACCTGATGCGCGACACCTCCTATCCGCGCACGTCGCCGGCTGGCATGCAGTTCGAGGGGCTGTCTCACGTCAAATCGCTGGCACTTCTGATGGAGATGATCGACTACCCGCGGCTCAGGGCCGAACAAGAGGAGATGCGCCGGAAAGGCATTTATCGCGGCATCGGGTTTGCGAGTTTCATCGAGCTGACCAACCCCAGCCCCTTTATGTATGGCATCGGCGGCGCGCGGATTTCGGCGCAAGACGGCTGCACGGTGCGCATCGATCCCGATGGCTCGGTTGTGGCCGCCACCGGCGTCACCGAACAGGGCCAGGGCACCGAGGGCATCATCCGTCAGATCGTCGCGGAAGCGATCGGCGTGCCGGTGGATACGGTGCGCGTCGTCACCGGCGACACCGAGACCACGCCGTATGGCGGCGGCACCTGGGCCTGCCGCGGTGCCGGCATCGGCGGGGAAGCCGCTCTGCAGGCGGGGCGCGCCGTCCGCGCGGCGACCTTGCAGGTGGCGGGGGCGATGTTGCAGGCGGATGCACGGACGCTCGACATCGTCGACGGGCAGATCGTCGATCTGGTGACGCGTGCGCACAGGCTGGCGCTTTCGGAGCTCACCCGCATCGTCTACTTCCGCGGCGATACCTTGCCGCCTGACCTGCCGCGCGAACTCATGCAGACGCGGCATTTCATCACCAAGCAATACCCGTTCGCGTTCACCAACGGCATCCAGGCGGCGTGGCTCGACGTGGATACGGACACGGGACTTGTGACGCTACTCAAGCACTGGGTGGTGGAGGACTGCGGTCGCATCATCAATCCGCAGTTGGTGGACGAGCAGGTGCGCGGCGGTGTCGTGCAGGGCATCGGTGGCGCGCTGTATGAGCAGTGCGCCTATTCGCCGGAGGGGCAGTTGCTGGTCGGTTCCATGGCCGACTATCTGGTGCCGATGGCGGCGGAGATGCCCGATATCGACGTGGGGCATGTCGAGACGCCGACGCGGGAGGGCGATCTCGGTGCCAAGGGCGCGGGCGAGGCCGGCACCGCCGGCGCACCGGCCGCGATCATGAATGCCATCAACGACGCCCTGCGCCCCTTGAAGGCCCGCGTGTTCGCCCAGCCCTTCACGCCGGAGCGCATCCTGCAGGCGCTTGGCAAGGTGCCGGGCTGACAGTTGCCGGTCTTTAACCCTAATAAACAGTGATTTAGATCGTTTGGCTGGTTTGACAGCCGATTTGAAATCGGGGGCGAGAATCACCCCTTGGATAGCCGTTTAAATGCGCTAGGAAAGGCGTGGAGTGCCATCGTCACGGAGTTGGCTAGGGTGGTGGCCAAAACCATTGAATGTGCGTCAAAACGCAAAATTAGGGCGGGAAATGGATTAACCGTCTTCGGCCCGAATACGATGAGGTGTTAACCGTGTGGAGGCCGCTCGGTGCGGGTTGCGCTTCGCCGTCGCCGCCTATACACACCGCCTCGGGCTGGCGCGGACGTAACACTCGCCAACCGGGTCAGGTCCGGAAGGAAGCAGCCCCAACGAGCCCGTTGCGGGTCGTGCCAGCCTTTTTTAATTGCCCGCGCCGACACGCGTAACCGCGAGCCGGCCGCCGCGGGCGGACCCGGAGCCGGCCGAACGCGACGGGGCTGCCCGGCGCGGCCTATCGTGAGAGAGCCGGCCATGGCAAAAAAACCCACAGAGTCGTGTGTGCTGGTGGCTGATACCGCCGCCAAGCCCTATGTCGTGCTGGCGCGGAAGTACCGGCCACGGACGTTCGACGATCTGATCGGGCAGGATGCGCTGGTGCAGACGTTGCGCAACGCCTTTGCGTCGGGTCGCATCGCGCAGGCGTACATGCTGACCGGCGTGCGCGGCACCGGCAAAACGACGACGGCGCGCATTCTCGCCCGCGCCTTCAACTACCAGACTGACACCATCGACAAGCCGACCATCGACATGCCCGCGCTCGGCCGCCATTGCGCCGACATCATGGAGAGCCGTCACCCCGACGTGATCGAGATGGACGCGGCGTCCAACACCGGCGTCGACGATGTGCGCGAGATCATCGAAAGTGCGCGCTACAAGCCGCTTATTGCGCGCATGAAAGTGTTCGTTATCGACGAAGTCCATATGCTGTCGAAAAACGCGTTCAACGCACTGCTGAAAACTTTGGAAGAACCGCCCGCCCACGTGAAGTTCGTCTTCGCCACGACGGAAATCCGCAAAGTGCCCGTCACCGTGCTGTCGCGGTGTCAGCGCTTTGATCTGCGGCGCGTCGAAGGGCCGGTGCTGGCCGCGCACTTCAAGAAAATCGTCGGGTCGGAAGGAGCCGCCGCCGACGATGACGCGTTGACGCTGATCGCACGCGCTGCGGAGGGCTCCGTGCGCGACGGGCTTTCAATCCTCGACCAGGCTATCGCCATGGGGTCGGGCACGGTCACCGCGGCCGACGTGCGTGCCATGCTCGGCCTCGCCGACCGTGGTCGCATCCTCGATTTGCTGGAACACGTGCTCGGCGGTCGCACCGCGGAAGCGCTCAACGCACTGGCCGCTCTGCATCACGACGGTGCCGATGTGGCGCAGGTGCTCGCCGATCTCGGTGAAGCGGTGCATCTTGTGACGCGCGCGAAATTCGCTGGTGGGGATGCGGCCGGCCAGGACCTGTCGCCGGAAGAGCGCGGGCGCACGGCGGCGTTGGCCGAGAAGCTTTCGGTGGCTATCCTGTCGCGCGCCTGGCAGATGCTGCTCAAGGGGCTCGAGGAAACGCAGAAATCGGGCCAACCGCTGACGGCGGCCGAAATGGTGCTGATCCGTTTGGCCTACACCGCCGACCTGCCGTCGCCGGACGATCTGATCCGCGCGCTTGGCACGGGCGGCGCTGTTGCGTCGCGCGCGACTGCGGCGCCTGCCACACCGGAGGGCCCGTCGCGCGGTCCCTTGAACCAGATGCCGGCTGCTGTGGCTCCGGCCGCCGCGCCGCAGCGCGCTGCACCT
>JANYHP010000406.1 GCA_025359005.1 Hyphomicrobiaceae bacterium
GCCGAGATGAAGGCGCACGGCTGACGTACGGATATTCAGCGACGTATCGGCTGCCGAGCGATCCGGTGCTGGGGCGGCATGCGTTCACGGGCTTGATCGAGCGGCAGACGGAGACGTTCAAGCCGTTCTCCGACTACGATACGACGAACGGCGACTACAATGGCGACGGCCAGACGCGGACGCGCAACCGGTTGTCGTACGCGGGCGAGTGGCGCGGAACGTTTGCCGAGCGGCTGTCGGTGACGGCGGGTGCGCGGCGCGACGATAACGACACGTTCCAAGATTTCACGACGTGGCGGACGTCGGCGAGCTACGACTGGAAGGAAACGGCGCTGCGGCCGCACGCGAGCCTCGGCACGGGCGTTAAATTGCCGGGGATGTACGATCAGTTCGGGCCGAACGGCGCCAATTATCAGTCGAACTTGTTGCTCCGGCCGGAAACGAGCAGGGGCTATGATGTGGGCGTGGAGCAGAAATTGCTCGGCGGCCGCTTGCTGGCGGATGTGACGTATTTCAGCGCCGACCTCAAGGACAAGATCGGGTTGAATGGTTTTGACACGACCACGTTTAAATTCTTTCCGACGAACGCGGTCGGGGTGAGTACGCGACGCGGCGTGGAAACGTCGGTGCAGTATCAGGTGACGCGCGCGTTGTTCCTGGGGGCAGCCTACACGTACACGGATGCGCGGCAGCCGAACGGGACGGCTGAGGTGCGGCGCGTGCCACATGGCGGGCGAGTTGAGGCACGGTATCTGTTCGACGAGGGTAAGGGGACCTTCACCGTTGCGGCGATCGGCAATAGCCGGACGCCGGACTATGCTTTTGCCAATGATGGCAGCTTCGCGCGGTCGGTGGTGGATCTGGCCGGGTATTGGAAGGTGCAGGTCGGCGCGAGCTACAAGATCCAGCCGAACGTGGAGCTGTATGGACGGCTGGAGAATGCGCTCGGAGCGAAATACCAAGAGGTGTACGGCTACAACACGGCCGGGTTCGGCGCCTATGCCGGGCTGAAGATCAAGTTCGATGATCTGCTGGGCACAGGAAAACCGTCAGGGAAGGCTTGGTGACTGTTTCCAACACTGCAGTCCCTGTGCGCTTGTTGGCTGTGCTGGTTGGTGCGGCGGGGCTGATGTTCATGGTGTGCGGGGCGGCGCGTGCTGCCCCGGCGCAGAGGATCGTGTCGCTCAATCTGTGCGTGGATCAGATCCTGGTCGATCTGGTGGCATCTGAGCGGATTGCTGCTGTGACACATCTGGCGGCGGACCCGCTGGTGTCGGCGGCGCCGGAGCGGTTCCGCGGGATTGCGGTGACGCATGGGAGTGCCGAGGATGTGCTGGCGCGTGATCCGGACCTGGTGATCGCAGGGGCCTATACGACGCCGGCGACGGTGGACCTGTTGCGGCGACTGGGGCGGCGGGTGCTGGTGGTGCCATTGCCTGAGACGGTCGACGGGGTGCGGGCGGTCATCCGGACGATTGCTGCTGCTGCCGACGCGGGGGCGGCGGGCGACGCGCTGGTGGCGCGGATGGACGTGCAGATCGCAGGCGTACGTGCGCGCGTGGCGCTGGACGAAGCGCGGCCCGCGGCGGTGGTTTATCAGATCAACAATTATGTGGCCGGCAAGGGCACGCTGCTGGATGAGGCCATGGAGATCGCCGGATTGCACAATGCGGGCCGCGCGATGACGACGCTGGCGAACGGGCAGACAGGGCTCGAGCAGATTGTGGCAGCGCCGCCGGATGTGCTGGTGCTGGCGACGAAGCCTGACGCCTATGCGACGGTTGTGGGCGACAATCTCAGGCATCCGGCGTTGGCGCGGGTGATGGCGGATCGACAAAGCCTGGTGTTGCCGTGGCCGCTGTGGCTGTGCGGCACGCAGCATATTGCGACGGCGATCGAAGCCCTGGCCGCGGCGCGCGAGGTCAATCTGGCACACCGGGTGCGCACGCCATGATGGACAAGCCGACGGCATTGCTGAGATGGCTCGCTTTGGCGGCTCTGGGGGCGTTCGTGGTGTCGCTTGCGGTCGGGCCGGGGATAATCGGGTTCGGCGGCGATGGGGCGGCGCGCGCGTTGATTTTTACAGAGATCCGGTTGCCGCGGGCGCTGCTTGGTGTGTTCGTCGGGGCGGCACTGGGGCTGGCGGGGGCGGCGTTGCAAGGCTTTTTGCGCAATCCGCTGGCGGAGCCGGGTGTGATCGGGGTCTCGGGTGGCGCGGCGCTGGGCGCGGTGCTGGCGATCCACTTGGGGCTCGCAGGCTTGGCGCCGGTGATGTTGCCGGCAGCGGGGTTACTGGGGGCTGCTGCCGCGACGCTGCTGGTGGTGGCGCTGGCGGGCGAGGGTACGGGGCCGGTGCCGCTGATGCTGGCGGGGGTGGCGGTGG
>JANYHP010000416.1 GCA_025359005.1 Hyphomicrobiaceae bacterium
GACAAACCGGGACGACGATGGACAAGCACCAAGCCTCAAGCTATTGCAGCAAGGAGGTTTTTGTTGGTTCTGTTCGTCCAAAGTCGTCCGGCTGCGGGCGGCCTGGAACTGCTTCCCAAGCTGAATGTCGTCGGTTCAATCCCGATCGCCCGCTTCAAGTAATCAAACGCGTAGAGACTTTTCGAGGCCGCTGCTGTATGATCTCTGACCATTTTTGGTCGCTGAGCGTTCCCACAATGAGATCGGTGCGCCGTGATGTCGTAGGGGGCAATCGGTGCGCACTCTCCTCATCTTGCTGACCTTGATGGCTCCCCTGCCAGCGCGGGCGACGCCGTCCTGCCTCGACGTCAACGCTCGCGGTAAGCCGCCTTGCCCAAATGGGACTGATGCTGTGTGTGTCGCGCGGGTTCGTTGCTTCACCACGAAGTTCCCCGCGACATCTGCGCAGCCCTGCGAAGCGTGGGTGTGCAAGCCCGTAGCTCCCAAACAAAAGTCGCTGACACCCTCGTAGGCCCTATCACGGAGCCAATCCGGACGCGCCATCGTGAGCATGTCGATTTTGCGCGGGACCTTGGTGGCGGCGCCGGTCGCCCGAGCCGTCGTGCTTTGTTTGGGATTGTTTGGGGATCAGCCCTTCTTCTCCCAGCGGCCGTCACCGTTCTGTTGCCAGTAGGTCAGGGCGGCGCCGGCGGCCTTGGCGGCTTTCCATTGAATGCGGGCGCCGGCGAGGGCTTCGGGGTCGCGACCGTCGAACATCAGCACGATGCGGTCGTAGCCTGAAAAGCTCGAAGGAACAGCACCTTCGACTAGGAAGCGCACGGTGGCGCCGTTCGGGTTATCATTCTCGTGGGTGAGATAGACGGGCTGCTCGGCGGGCGGGCCGTCCGCCTTGATGCCATGCGGCAGGAAGCTGTCGGGCTTGTAGGTCCACAGCAGCGCGTTGAGCGGCTGCACCCGCTCGGCGTTGCCCACCTCGATCACGGCGCGCCAACCGCGTTCGACGGTCTTTTCGACGAGGGTGGGCAGGACCGTTTCGAGCGGCTGGCGCTCGAGGTGATAGAACAGCACTTCGGTGGCCAATCGGACCTCCCCTGGCTCGCCTCGCAGGGTCGCGCGCTCTGTTGCCGCGCCCAGCCCGGTGGACTATCACGGCTGATCAACGGGCGCACCACGGGGTGCGCCGTACATCCAATCGGCCGGAAAGCAATCGTCCAATGACCTCTCTTACCGGCCGCGATCGGATGTCGCGACTGCGTGCGTGGCTGGCCGGTGTGGTTACGGTCGAGCCCGGCGAGCGGGCCGGATTGCTGTGGTCGTTTGCCTATTTCTTCTGTGTGCTCGCCGCCTACTATGTCATCCGCCCGGTGCGCGAGGACATGGGCGTGCTGGTGGGCGAGGGCAAGCGCGAGACGTTGTTTATCCTGGTTTTCCTGGTCATGCTCGGCGCGGTGCCGGTGTTCGGCAAGCTGGTCTCCAGCATCTCTCGACGGTGGATCGTACCCGTCGTCTACGCTTTCTTCATCGCCAACATGGTGGCCTTCCGCGCCGTCCTGGGCGAGGGCGCGAGCGTGATGTTGGCGCAGACGTTCTTCGTGTGGGCCAGCGTCTTCAACCTGTTCACGATTTCGCTGTTCTGGATCGTGATGAGTGAGCACTGGGAAAGTGCCCAGGCCAAGCGGCTCTATGGCTTTATTGCCGCCGGCGGCAGTTGCGGGGGGATCGTGGGGCCACTCGTTGCCCAAACGCTCGTGCCCATGATCGGGCCGAACAATCTGCTGCTCGTATCGGCAGGCTTCCTGGTGCTGGCGCTGTTGGCGGCCATGGGGGTGCGTGCGGCGTTCGCTGGCAAGGTCGCCGTGGCCGAGGAACCCAAACGCGAAAAGAGTTTGTTCGCCGGGGCGATGCAGGTGTGGAAATCGCCCTACCTGTTCCAGATCGCGTTGGCGATCCTGCTCGCCAACGTCGCCTCGACGTTCTTCTATCTCGAACAACTCAAGATCGTCGGCGCGGCCATTCCGGGGCGGCCCGAGCGCGTGCAGCTGTTCGCCCGCATGGATCTGGCCGTCAGCATCGGCACCATCGCGCTGCAGGTGCTGGTCGCCAGTGCGATCTTCAACCGGTTCGGCGTCGGCATTGCCGCGGGCCTCTTGCCGGTGACGGCGATCTGCGGCTTTCTGGCACTGTCGGTGGCGCCGGTGCTGGCGGTCATCGTCGCGGTGGTGGTCATTGAGCGGGCGGTGACGTTTTCCATCGCCAGTCCGGGCATGCGGGTGCTCTACACGCTGGTGTCGCCGGAGGAGAAATACCGGGCACAGAACTTCATCGACACGGCTGTGTTTCGCGGCGGCGACGCGATCTCGGGCTCGATGTTCAGCCTCATGACGCGCAGTTGGGGCTTGGGCGCGGCCGGTGTGGCTGCCATCAGCATTCCGCTGGCGGCCATCTGGCTGGGCCTCTGCCTGGTGCTGGGGCGCATGCACACCGAGCGCGCGGCGCAGCACGCAAGGACGCCGCAAAAGGCCACGCTGGCGTAGCATGCGGGCGCGGCCGCTTGTCTCAGTCGATAGACGCAGGATGCCCGTGCCGGGTAGGATACGCGCTGAGCCGAATACCGTAGTTGGACGATCGATGCACCTGCGCGGACAATGTCGCCAGACCTGGATCTGCATCGTTGCCGTTTTCGGCATGCTGGTGCATGCGGGTTTGTTTGCCCGCCACGTCGCAGCGGCAGCTTGGCCAACCAGCAGTGGCAGCGCGATGCTGCTGTGCACCGGCCACGGCACGCAGGCTGCAGCGTCGGAGAGGGGCGCGCCGGACTTGTTGCCCGATGCGCCACCGGCAACGGACTGGACACCGTGCCCCGTCTGTGTGGGCTGTGCGCCCGCGGCGGCGATTTTGACTATCGTGGACGCCTGGTCCGCTGTTCGGCCCGCGCAGGCGGTGGCGGCTGCCTATCGGCAACGCGATGAGGCGTGGGCGCGAACCGAAGTGCCGCCGCCGGGGCGTGGACCGCCGAGGCGTTGAACTCCTTTCACTATCGCGTCGATCCTGGGACACTGTCACGTGGCTGCGGATCGCCTATTGCTACGCCCGTTTCATCGAGTTCAAACATGACGATCACCACGACACGCAGAACCATGCTCGCAAGCGCTGCCGCCCTGTGCTGGGCGTGGCCACTGGCCGCCATCGCCCAGCAGCCCGGCAGCGAGGCACGCAGCACGGATGGCACCATCATAGTCCAACAGACCTGGACGCGCGCAACGCCGAACGGCGCGAAGGTGGCCGGCGGCTTCCTCACCGTGACAAACAAGGGCACTGAGCCCGATCAACTGATCGGCGGGTCGGCTGATATCGCCGGCCGCATCGAAATTCATGAAATGGCGATGGCCGACGGCGTCATGAAAATGCGGGAATTGTCGAAAGGGCTGACCATTGCACCCGGCGCGTCGGTCGAGTTGAAGCCCGGCGGTTTCCACCTCATGTTCATGGACATCAAGCAGCCAGCGGTCGAGGGCGGTGCGATCAAGGGTACGCTGCTCTTCCGGCGTGCCGGCGCCGTCGAGGTCGTCTACACTGTGCGTCCGTTGGGGGCCGCGGCGGATGCCCACAAGACCCATAAGTGATCACAAGGCCCGCCGTGGGCCGCATGGACCGACTGATGGACGGCACTGAGACCAGCATCAGGGATCGTGATACGGCGGCGCACCCCGGTGCGCTGTCCGGCATGGCCGTTGCCGCGAGCACCAGGGGGAGCCAGGGCTGGCGGGTGGCGCTGATGAGTTCGGTCGTCCTCCATGGCGTCCTGTTGGCCTGGGCGGTGCTGCCTTTCTCGGCGCCACGGGCGGGCAC
>JANYHP010000433.1 GCA_025359005.1 Hyphomicrobiaceae bacterium
GCCCCTTGATAGTTCGGCCGGGTGACCGGCGGTATATTTTTGCTGCGCCATTTGGACGCAGCCTCATCAAAACGCGCATGTGTCAGGCACCGGGCACACCCGGCCCAGCCCGACAGATCGTTCCTGAGTGGCAAATTCAAATGCCTTTTAACGGTCCTTGACGCTCCCGTCAACTCAAGTGCAGCCGCGCCAGCATGCCGACATCAAACATGCGGCAACTCTCAAACGGGCACCCAGAGGCCCGATTGCGACCAGCGTCATTTGACAGTCTTTAAGGCTCCCTCGATTGCAATGGTTACAGCCCTGATTTCCGCCATGCCATCAACCACCGACAGCTTACCCAGCGCGAAATAGTATCCGATCAACGGCGACGTCTCGCGATAGTAGGCCATCAGCCGCGTCCGCACGGTCTCGGCGTTGTCATCAGCACGACGCGTGAACGTCGTACCCCCACATTTGTCGCAAACCCCGGCCTTCTTCGGCTTCTGGAATTCGTCGTGATATCCTGAACCGCACGTCCCGCAGGTATAGCGACCTGAAACACGCCGGACGAGGATGTCATCATCGACCCGCATCGCGACGACCGCGTCGAGGGCCGTTTTTTTCGAAGCAAGCAACCGATCGAGTGCGGCAGCTTGCGCCAGCGTTCGAGGAAAGCCGTCGAGTATGAAGCCTTTCGCACAATCAGCCTGCGCAATGCGATCGGCAATGATATCCACGACGATGTCGTCGGACACCAGCCCGCCGGCCTCCATGACCGATTTTGCTCGCTTGCCGACCGTCGAACCCGCCTTGACTGCAGCACGCAGCATATCGCCGGTCGAAAGCTGGGGAATGCCGTGCGCTGCTGACAGGAACTTCGCTTGAGTTCCTTTGCCTGCGCCAGGCGGTCCAAGAAGAATAAGTTTCATGAGTGCCCCGTGCCGCCCTTCGCAGCCGTCCCCCGGTTCAGCGTTGCCCGCGTGTCGCGCCCCGAAGCTTGGCCTTCTTGATCAACCCTTCGTATTGCTGAGCGATCAGATGACTCTGAATCTGCGCGACGGTATCCATCATGACGCTGACGGCGATAAGCAACGACGTGCCGCCGAACGTGAAGGGAACCGCCGCGTAAGATGTCAGGATTTCAGGCAGGACGCAGACCACGGCCAAGTATATCGCACCCACAACCGTAATGCGCGTCAGCACATAGTCGATATATGCCGCAGTTTTCTCGCCTGGACGAATACCGGGAATGAATCCGCCATACTTGCGCAGGTTGTCGGCCGTCTCGGTCGGGTTGAACACGACCGCAGTATAAAAGAACGCGAAGAATAGGATCAGCGCTACATAGATCGCGATATGCAGTGGCTGGCCCTGCCCAAGCATGGCGACGATGTCTTTCAGCCAGTCCGGACCCGAGCCCTGCGCGAACTGAGCAGCCGTGATCGGCAGCAGCAGCAATGACGAGGCAAAGATCGGCGGAATGACGCCGGCGGAATTGAGCTTCAGCGGCAGATGCGAAGCATCCCCCTGGAACATCTTGTTGCCCATCTGGCGCTTCGGATACTGGATCAGCAACCGCCGCTGTGCGCGCTCGATGAACACCACCGCCGCAACCACCGCCAGCATCAATGCAAGCAGCGCGATCAGCATCAGCGGGCTGACCTGGCCAAGCCGCGTCTGCTCGAACAGGTTCGCCAGCGCACCGGGCAGTCCAGCCACGATGCCAGCCATGATGATCAGCGACGTGCCGTTGCCGACGCCGCGCGCTGTAATCTGCTCACCCAGCCACATCAGGAACAAGGTACCCCCGACGAGTGTAATCACCGTCGTCACCCGGAAGAACAGCCCCGGATCGATCACGACGGGCGGGCCGCCGCCACCGCGGCTACCTTCCAACCCGACCGCGATGCCATAGGCCTGGAACGCCGCCAGCGCGACAGTCAGATAGCGGGTATATTGATTGATCTGCTTGCGGCCCGCTTCGCCTTCCTTTTTCAAGGCTTCCAGCGTCGGAACCACGCTCGTCATCAACTGCATGATGATCGACGCCGAGATATACGGCATGATGTTGAGCGCGAAGATTGCCAGCCGCTCGACGGCACCACCTGCGAACATGTTGAACATGCCGAGGATGCCGGAAGACTGTGACTTGAAGGCCGTCGCGAACGCCGCAG
>JANYHP010000455.1 GCA_025359005.1 Hyphomicrobiaceae bacterium
GGCTGTCTTCGCCAGCAGCCTGCCGACGCAGGCGGCGACGCCCTGTTGCCAAGGAGGGAGTACGATGTCGAATATTGTTGCCAGTTTTTGCGTGTCGAGGCGTGAATTTTTTGGGCGACGGGCGGGCGTGGGGTAGCCTGAGGTTGGGATCGCCGCAACCGCTGGCACAGGGGCGCCGCCAGCCGCGGCACAGCGGAAGATCTCGCGCGCCAGGCCGCACCACGTTGTCGAGCCCTGGTTGGTGAGATGATAAATGCCCCAGCGCGGGTCATCAATGGATGACTGGGCCATGGTTTGCGCCAGCGCCAGAAGTGCGGTGGCGGCATCGGGCGCGTAAGTCGGTGCGGCGTGCTGATCATCGACGACCGACACTGACGCTCGCTCGGCACCGAGCCGCAGCATGGTGGCGGCAAAGTTGTGGCCGAACGGGCTGATCACCCAGGATGTGCGGACGATAAGGTGCCGGGGATTGGAGGCCGCGACCAATTGTTCGCCGAGTAACTTGGAGGCGCCGTAGACATTGAGCGGCGCCGTAGCTGCGTCTTCCCGGTAGGGCGCCTTGGCTTCGCCGTCGAACACAAAGTCGGTGGAGAGCTGGATCACGGGCACATGGCGGCGCGCGCAGGCGGCTGCAACGGCGCCGGCCGCGGCACCGTTGACGAGCAATGCCATATCAGGATCGCTTTCGGCCTTGTCGACGGCGGTGTAGGCGGCAGCGTTGATTACGAGGTCGGGGGCTGCCGCGTCGAGGATGCTTGCGATATCGGACAACCGAGTGAGATCCAGCTGGGGGCGTGCCAAGGGTAGAATTATGATGCGCGGGTCGCTCGCCGCTACTTCCAACAGGGCGGTGACAATCTGGCCCTTTTGTCCGGTGACAACGATCCGCATGGTCGGCCCTCTCTCGTGCAGCCCGATTTGGACACGCGCCCACTCCGGTCAGGCTTTGCGTGCGGCGGTTGCAATCAGGCGGACCAGCGTGTCGCCGAGCGCCTGGATCGAGAATACCGCTTCGGCGCGGGCGCGGCCGGCGGCGGCCATCCGGTGGCGAAGGGCTGCGTCATCACGCAGGCGCCGCACAGCTTGATACCATTCCTCGGCGTTGGATGCGAACAGGCCCGTCTCGTTGCCAGTCTGGACCCAGGCGTTGGCGCCGATGGGGGATGCGACTGCCGCACGACCAGCGGCCATGTACTGGATCAGCTTGTAGCCACTTTTGAACTTGCACCACTCGTCGTCGGGAAGCGGGTTGAGCCCCACGTGACAGCGGGCCAACAGCGCGCCTTCGGTTGCTTCCGACCAAGGGTGCTGCTCATGCGCCACGCCCTCGAGTGCGGCGATGGGTTTGGTTTCGCCGATGACCATCAGGCGCACGCCCTCGGCGCTCAACCGGCGCAGGGGGACGCTGATTTCAGATAAATAGGGAACGGTGAACGGCCCACCGATCCAGCCAAGGGTGAACGGTCCGTCCGGTTCGGGTTTGACATCGTAGTGGGCTACGTCCAGGCCGGTCGGCAAAAGGGACAGTCGCGAGGCGCTGGCGCCCACATCACGCGACCAGGCTTCGAGCCCATCGTTGGCCACGGCCACACAATCGGCGTGCTTGGTGATGCGCCGCATCTTGTCGCCGAGCAGGAGGCGCCGTAGGGGCCCATTCGCGTAACGCAAGTGCCAGGCGTCGTCGAGGTCGAGCAGCACGCGGCTGCCACGCAGAAGGAAAGTTTCGAAGCCGGCCGGCACGTATGGCAAGGCCTCCTTTTCGATCCACACGAGATCGAAGTCGCGGCGCCCGCGCAAAGATGTCATCCGGCGCCGGTAGGCCTGCAACAGCGTGGACGGGGCGAAACGCTGGCCGTTGTTGAGGTGGTTGATATAGGTGTCGTCGAAAAAGGGGCTGACCGTCAACTCGATGCCGTGGGCGGCCAGGTGGTCCTGGAATATGAGGAACCGCTGACGCGAACTGGCTGCGCCGCGTGAATACCTGGTCAGTGCGAGAACGCGTATCATCGCAGACTAATTGCCGCCCCTTGGCCACATCGATGAGCCCCGCACTCGCGTCGTGGTTGCCAACCCTACCGACACCGGGCGACAAAATCCATCCAATCAGCACCATTCAACTGCCGTTCGAAATGGATCAGGTGTCGCGGCAATCCGGGCTAAATGCGGCTCAGCCTTTGCTGTCGCCGAAAAAGCTGGCGACCTTGGAGAAGAAGCCCTCGGACGCGGGCGAAGTCTCCTTGTGGCTGTCGCGTTCGAATTCCGACAGCAGCTCACGCTGACGTGCGGTCAGGTTTTTGGGCGTTTCGACTTCGACCTGGATGTACATGTCACCGATCGTGCGCGTGCGCAGTACCGGCATGCCCTTGCTTTTGAGCCGGAACTGCTTGCCGCTTTCGCACCCTTCCGGGATTTTGACGCGAGTCTTGCCGCCGTCGATGGTGGGTACATCGATGTGGCCGCCGAGTGCGGCGGTGGTCATGGCGATGGGCACGCGGCAGAAAATGTCGGCGCCGTCGCGCTGGAAGAAGTCGTGCGGGGTGATGGACATGAACACGTAGAGATCACCTGCCGGGCCGCCGTTCAGGCCGGCGTCGCCCTGGCCGGCGAGGCGGATGCGCGTGCCGTCCTCGACGCCCGCCGGAATGGGCGTCTCGAGCGTGCGCTCCTTGCTGACGCGTCCGGCGCCGCCGCAGGATGCGCAGGGGTCCTTGATCGTCTCACCGCGGCCCTGGCAGGCGTGACAGGTGCGCTCGATGGTGAAGAACCCCTGGCTGGCGCG
>JANYHP010000459.1 GCA_025359005.1 Hyphomicrobiaceae bacterium
TCCGTCTGGCGACGCGAAGGGTATTCAACAGACAAGACCGCGCTGAAGAACTGGTGGGCGCAGATTGACAAGTGGCGTGCGCTCAAGTGCCTGCGCTACAAGCCCAACGCCGACATCATCATGCCGCAGTACGCCATCGAACGGCTCTACGCGGCGACGCGGGATCGGGACACCTACATCACCACCGAAGTGGGGCAGCACCAGATGTGGGCCGCCCAGTTCTTCCATTTTGACGAACCGAACCGGTGGATGACGTCGGGCGGTCTCGGCACCATGGGCTACGGCTTGCCCGCCGCCATCGGTGTGCAGATGGCGCATCCGAAGTCGACCGTGATCGACATTGCCGGTGACGCTTCGATCCTCATGAATATTCAGGAAATGTCGACAGCGGTGCAGTACAAGCTGCCGGTCAAAGTCATGATCCTCAACAACGAGTACATGGGCATGGTGCGCCAGTGGCAGCAGTTGCTGCACGGCAATCGCACAAGCTCGTCTTACACGGAAGCGCTGCCCGATTTCGTCAAGCTCGCGGATGCCTACGGCGGCGTCGGCATTCGCTGCGACAAGCCCGGTGATCTTGACGGCGCCATCAGGGAGATGCTGGCCGTCAAGGATCGACCGGTGCTGTTTGACTGCCGCGTCGCCAAGCTGGCCAACTGCTTCCCCATGATTCCGTCCGGCAAGGCCCACAACGATATGCTGTTCGGCGACGACATCTCCGACGACGAGATCGCACGTGCGATCGGCAAAGAGGGGAAGATGCTGGTGTGAGGCAGCCTGTCGTCCGGGTGTGCACTTGCGACCGATCCTGAACCGACAAAATATCAAGGTACGGCCATGCACCTTCTCATAGGCAATAAAGTCTACTCGTCATGGTCGCTCAGGCCGTGGATCGTGATGCGCGCGAAAGGCATCGCGTTCGAGGAAACGCTCGTGCCGCTGCGCGAGGTCGATACGCCTGCGCGTATCCGCAAATTATCGCCGTCGTCGAAGGTGCCGTGTCTCGTCGACGGGGACGTGGCTGTGTGGGAAAGCTTGGCCATCATGGAGTATCTGGCGGAAAGATTTCCCGACACGCAGATTTGGCCAACCGATCGGCGCGCGCGCGCACACGCCCGTGCGATTTCCTCGGAAATGCACGCGGGCTTCCAGGCGTTGCGCAACCATTGCCCGATGACGATCACACAGCGCTTTGCTCCCGAGCCGCTGCCTCTTGATGTGCAGGCCAATGTGGCGCGCATCACCGAGATCTGGACCGAAGCGCGCACGACCTTCGCCGATCGTGCACATGGCCCATTTCTTTATGGTGCATTCGGTGCCGCCGATGGCATGTATGCGCCCGTTGTTTCGCGCTTTCACACGTATGGCGTCGTCGTCGACGTGGTTTCGCAAGGCTATATGGATGCGGTGCGCGCGCATCCGGCATACCGCGACTGGGTTGCGGGCGCTGCCGCCGAGCCCTGGGTGCTTGCGCAGAACGAGGGCCGATCCGTCATCGAGGACCTGCGCGCCAAGCACTGAGCCCGCGCAACTCCAAAGACCAGAAACGCCCACATCAGGGAACGCCCCATGTCGCAGAAAGCCACCGGTTCCGCCTATTTTCTCGATGAGAAGAAGCAGGTTCTCGTAAGCCACACGTTCTCCGTCCTCGTCGACAATGAGCCGGGCGTGCTGAGCCGCATTGCCGGGCTGTTCTCGGGCCGCGGCTACAACATCGATAGTCTGACGGTTTCGGAGACGGAGCACGAAAAGCATCTGTCGCGCTTCACCATCGTCACCAAGGGCACACCGATGGTGCTGGCCCAGATCAAAAACCAGTTGGAGCGTATGGTGCCTGTCCATAGCGTGCACGACTTGACGGCCGGCGGTGATGCACTCGAACGCGAACTGGCTCTCATCAAGGTTGCCGGCACGGGCGAAAAGCGTATCGAAGCGTTGCGGTTGGCGGAAATTTTCCGTTGCGACGTGATCGACGCGTCGACTGAGCATTTTGTCTTTGAGATGACGGGGCGTCCGGCGAAGATCGAGCAATTCATCGCCATCATGACCAAGCTCGGCCTCGTAGAGGTTTCGCGCACCGGTATCGCTGGGCTTGCGCGCGGCCCAGCTGGGATGCGCGATAAATCCGCGGCAGCCTAACCGCTGTTCCTGCATGAATTGGTGACGCATCAGACAGGGCCGTTAACCTCTGCTTAAGTGTTGTCCTGCTATGCCGAGTGCGCGGTCGTACCCCCAGTGCACCGCAGTTTGCGTCGGAAGACGCACAGCGTCTCGATAGATTGCTCTTGGTTCCCGAGTTGTCTCGCGTATTGCGACGGGGTCCACGTGCTTGATCTGCCGCAGTCGCCGGCATCGCACCGTCCGCGGCGTCTCGTTCCAGCCTCCTTCAGTTGTGCGTAGCCGGGCCCCGCGCGTGGTGCTCGTCTGGCCAGGATCGAGACGCCGTAGGACATTGTTTGTGCACCGCCTGCGCGGCGGTGGCGCATTCCTCCCGTCGCTATGCTCAGCGCCCCGTGCGGCACCTGATCGCCGCCCCCTCTTTCGCCGCCTTCCCTCATAGCTGCTGCGCGGATTTTGTGGCGGACGCCACGGACGCGGTATGGAAAGCTGGGGTTGACGCATGGTGCAGGGGAGTGACAAGGCATGGCGACAGCATCTAAGGCCGCAGAATCCAAAGCCGCTCAAGTCTTCGATGCGATCGTCATCGGCGCAGGCTTCGCCGGGCTCTATCAGCTTCACTGCCTGCGCGACCGGCTCGGCCTCTCGGTCAAAGTTCTAGAGCGGGGCGGGGGGCTTGGTGGCACGTGGTATTGGAATCGTTATCCCGGCGCGCGCTGCGACAGTGAGAGCCACGGGTATTGTTTCACGTTCTCCAAGGACCTCTATGAGGCGTGGGAGTGGTCGGAGCGTTATCCGGGGCAGGCGGAAATCCTGCGCTATCTCAATTTCGTCGCCGACCGTCTGGACCTCAAGCGCGACATCGCCTTCGACACGACGGTGAGGGCCGCGCGGTACGATGCCACCACGAACCGCTGGCGCATCGACACCGCACAGGGTGAAACGTTCGAGGCGACATACCTTGTCACGGCGGTCGGCTGTCTATCCACGGCCAATGTGCCGGCGATACCCGGCCGCCAAACGTTTGCGGGCGCCAAGTATCACACCGGCGATTGGCCGCATGGGGGTGTTGATTTTGCGGGCAAGCGCGTGGGGCTCATCGGCACCGGTGCGACAGGCATTCAGGCGACGCCGGTGATTGCAGCGGCCGCCCGCCATCTCACGGTGTTCCAGCGCACCGCGAATTACAGCGTGCCCGCTCGCAACACGCCGCTGTCGGCTGATTTCAAGACGTACGCCAAGACCCATCACGCCGAGATCCGGGCCATCACACAAGCGACGACCAACGGGCATCCCTTCACGATCGACGATCGGTCCGTGTTCGATGTCACGCCTGCCGAGCGCGAGAAAATCTATGAAGACGCCTGGGAGAAAGGCGGTCTGCAGTTCCGCGCCGGCTTCCGCGATATCCTGACAGACAAGGCGGCCAACGATACGGCAGCCGAATTCCTTAAACGCAAGATCCGCAACGTCGTCCGCGATGCCAAAACCGCCAACGTACTGGCCGACATCGATCACCCTTATTCAGCCAAACGCCCGCCTATCGATAGCGGCTACTTCGAGACGTTTAATCGCCCGAACGTGACGCTTGTCGATCTGCGCGCCGAACCGATCGAGGCGATCGTTCCGTCCGGCGTGGTGACGACCAAGGGCACCTATGATCTCGATATTCTCGTATTCGCCACAGGGTTCGATGCCATGACCGGCCCGTTGTTGGGCCTCGGCCTAGAGGGGCGGGATGGCGTCAATCTCCGAGACTTCTGGAGGTCTGGTCCGCATACCTATCTCGGAATGCAGATCCCGGGTTTCCCCAATCTCTTCGTCGTGACAGGCCCGGGCAGTCCATCAGTGCTCACCAACATGCCGGTCGCTATCGAGCAAAACGTGGAGTGGATTACCGATTGCATTGCGCACATGCGGGCGAACGGCTTGTCACGGGCCGAACCCTCCGGGAAAGCGGTCGAGGCATGGGACGCGGAGGTACAACGCGCGGCCGATGCCACCCTTCTGCCGACCGTCAAACACTCCTGGTATCTCGGCGCCAATGTGCCCGGCAAGCCGCGCGTGTTCATGCCCTACGCGGGTGGCATGAACCTGTATCGCAAACGCTGTGACGACGCTGCGGCAAACGGCTTCGAGGGCATCCAGTTCACGTGACGGTGCCGACGTTGATGTGCCGAAGGCCGGTCCGCGGGCGGGCCGGCCTTCGATGTCTGCGTGCGCCGATCGTCCCGCGCGTACACACGTCCTATGCTTCACAGCGGGGCGACCGGCATGCGTCACTCAGAGCCGACTTGGAGGCCGGTGATGTTGCAGATGGCGCCAGAGCGCGCACCATTTTTTGCGTGCCGCCGTTCTCAGCGAGGCGCCTCGCGGCGTGGTTGGCGTGCTGGGACGTGGCAAACGCAGATCATGCACAGGAAGATGGCGCTTCATGAAAGCCCCTCTGATGTGTGCTGGCAGCCGTCGTCCATGAAGCCATCCAGCTTCGCAACACAGTGGTTGCAAGCACCAGGTGGAGCCATAGTCTCAAGCTGTCGTTGTGGACGGGATCGCGCTGCCGCGCGCGGGGTACGTTGCCGCGAGAGCTTCATGACGGTCCCGTCCAAGGCCGTCTCTCCAGCGGAAATTCTGGTCGAGTGCGTCAGCATTGCAGCACGATTGTCTGGCATCCGCGCTCCCGACCCTGCTGCGATCGTTACCCTCAAGGGCATCCGGCCGCTGTCTGCACTCAGTTTACCCCATGTGAAGTGATTCGGGTTGCAGGACGATGACGAGGATGTGGCCACTCTGCCTCAGCAATGAGCAGCTAGTGTTCCGGCGCCGACATTTGCTTCCTGTTGCGGCTGGCTCGCGAGCAAATGGCGTCGCCATAAGGAACACTAGCAAGCTTATGTTTCTAGTGTAGCTTTTGCATCTGACGTTTGGTTGCGAGCCAAGCTGCGGGCGGGTACCAAACGTCAGATGCGCTACACTCGTGTGGCGTCGCGCCTTAATTGACCTGTGGCGCGGCGAGGTAGGCGTCAATTAAGGCGCGATAAACGCCACACTAAGCTCATTATTTTTTCTAGTGGCCCTGATGTCGCGCCAAAATCGAACTCGGTCGCGGCCATGATACGATTTTGGCGCGACGGGCCACTAGCCGTTATCGGCGGAATTTGAGGTCCAGGCCCTGGCCGGCCCAAGTCGCCTCGATGGCGTCAAGATCGGTAGAGCCGGACGGGTTTGCTTTGGACGGCATCCAGACGCGTCTGAGTGGCCAAGTCGTCCGCCAGAGCCCGAGCAGCCTGCGCAACTCGATGAGTGGGGCTGCATGATCGTCGACGCGAATGTTGAGGTCGGGGAAGTCTTCCGTCGTCGTCATGAGAAGGGCTGCTGACTGCCGTCCACGCCGGTCGCCGCCAGCGGCTTCGCCGGCATCGAGGGCTGCAAGCATCCGTTCGGGCAGCGGCAGCGCGGTTGCGGCCTCGTAGGCGTCGCGCGTGGCAGTCAGCACTCTCTCGTTGGCCAGCATGTTGCCGGCGAAGTGGGTCTCCTTGCCGGCGAGATCGCCGCACCATTCGACGCAATGCCTGCCGGTCCAACCCGCGCTGCGCCCGTGAGTGTCGACTACGTGCAATTGGCGCGTGTGGCGGCCCTCGTCGCCGGCGAGCGCGGTGGCAATTGCAGCCGAAGGGGACAAGCCGCGTTCAAGGGCGTCGAGAACTGCCGGCCCGAGGTATGGGTTTGTCAAAGACTGTGTCGCGACGGCGCCAACGCCGGCGCGCACGTGCGGGCAATTGGCTCCAATCGCGAATGCGCGCGTCGTTACTGCGACAGCCAAGGCGCCGCTGGAGGGATCCCGTGCAACGATAGACCAGGTCATGTCTTCTCCATATTTTTCTCGTGGCCTTTGTCGATGGCCTGAGCACCTATGGCCGCCAGCGTGGCGGATACGCTGTGCCATCGCTTTCGTAGTTCTATGGCGTCCCGATCTGTGGCTCCATAGGTTCGGAGGCGGTTGCGCCGGGATCGGGTGTCGAGTCTTTCCAGCGCACCGAACCTATCGGCCGCTCCAGCATCCGGCGTATGCGCACGCTCTCCGACCCGATGTGGAACTCGATAGCGCGTGCATGCAGATCGCGTTCGGCCTGGGTCGGCCGGTTGCGCTGGCGCAGATAGTCGTGCCACGTCGGACAATGGTATCTCTCAGTCCACAATTCCGGATCGGCGATGTCGCGTGCGATGCTCCAGCCATAAGCGCCGTTGCGCATGCGGCTACCGCGCACCTGCTGCATAACCGAATAGAACAGGCGCGCCTGTTGCGTATCCACGCGATACTCGATCTCGATCACGATCGGCCCGCTCCTGGCCGTCAACGGCAGGCGCATTTCGGGATCGGCCAACGTATCGGCCGCGCCGCCCGCGAGCCCTGCGATGGCCGGAACCCTGATCCATCTGCCCAATGCCGGTGACGCTATAAGTGCCGCTGCAGACAACAGGAGGGCTTGATCCACGCCGAAGCTGTTCGCCAGCGCGCCCCAGCCCCAGCCGCCCAGGGCGACGCCAGCGGCAACGGCGGCCTGATAGCTGGCCAAGGCTCGAGCCGCGACCCAACGCGGCGCCGACATCTGCACGCTGACATTCAGGATCATCATGCAGGCTGTCCATGCGGCGCCGAAGAGCAAAAGGGCGACACCTGTCAGAATGGGAAGGCGGCTCAAGGCTACGACGACTACGGCGAAGCCCATGCCGAAGGAAGACAGGCGAACGCACACCTGTCCGCTAAAGATGGCGCGCAGGCGTCCAACATTGAGGGCGCCGAATACCGATCCGATACCGAAGGCACCAAGCAACAGGCCGAAAAGTTGGGCGCCGCCGCCGAGCAGATCGCGCGCGATCAGCGGCAGGAGTGCCGCCACCGAGCCGCCGGCGAGGGCTGCGACGAGTGTTCGGATGATCACCATTCGCACGGGCGGCGAATTCAGAACGAAGCGAAACCCCGAGATGACCGCCCGCCCCAGACTTTCCGGCGGCAGGCGCGATGCCTCGGATTTTCTGTTCCAGCGATAAAGCACGCCAAGCAGCGGGATGTAGAATACCGCCGCGATTGCGAATGCAGAGACGCTGCCGGCTGATGCGACGATGACGCCGCCGATCGCTGGCCCGAAACTGCGGGCAACATTGTAGCTGATGCCGTTCAAGGCCACCGCTGCCGGCAGCACCTCGTTGGGCACCTGTTCATTGACCGAAGCGCCCCACGCCGGCCACAGGAGCGCGGTGCCCGAGCCGACGACGAAACATAGCAGCAACAGCAGCCAGGCCGTGATGTGGCCCGCATGCGCAGCGATCGTCAGTGCTCCGGTGCCGGCCATGGAAATCGACAGCGCGATCATCGCCAGCTTGCGCCGATCGAACATGTCGGCCAGCGCGCCGGAGGCGACCGAGAACAGCGCAACCGGAAGCATCAGCGCCGTCTGGACCATGGCGATCATGGTCGGCGAGGACGTCAGCTGCGTCATGATCCAGGCAGCGCCGACGCTCAGGATGAAAAGCCCGAGATTCGAAATCAGGCTCGCGAGCCACATGTCGCGGAACAAGGTGTGCTGAAGCGGCGCAAATGTTCCGGGTCTACTGGCTTGTGCCATGCGCGGTTGAGCCTTTGTCAGTTGCCAGCTTGCCGCCGCCGAGGTTTCGGCAATCGGGATGCACACCGCATCCGATGCATGGTCCAGCGCCGGATACAGGAAAGTGGATAAGGGGTTGGGCCGGAAAATGCGACCGGAAAGGGCCGGTGCATGGGCGTCCTGCGGGTGCGGGTGGACTGGCCGACGGGGGCTGGCCGTGAAACTTGGCATGGTTGAGCAACGAAAGCACGGTTCGGCCATCCACAAGCAGCGATCAGGTCTGGCGTGCATGTCGCCCTGCCACTGGTTACACTTGAACTCATGACCAGACCGATTCGCCCCGATGCTCCGGCACTTGCGACACCCGCCTTTGTCCACCTCAAGGTGCACTCCGCTTATTCCTTGCTGGAAGGGGCGCTGCAGATCGGTGCGCTGGCCAAGCTCGCCGACAAGCTCGACATGCCAGCGCTGGCGCTGACCGACACCGACAATCTGTTCGGCGCGCTCGAGTTCGCGGAAAAGCTTTCCGGCGCTGGCATCCAGCCCATTGCCGGCGTGTCGCTGGCCATCGATTTCGAGGACACGCAGCGGCCAACCGGATTGCAGGCGGCTGGGCCAACGCCGATCCAGTCCGGCGCCGACGGACGCCTTGCGTTGCTGGCCATGAACGAAGATGGCTACATGAGCCTCATGAAGCTCGTATCCGCGGCGCACCTGGAGGCGCGCGATGGCGATGCGCCGCATGTGACCGTCACGATGCTTATCAAGCATGCTGCAGGGCTTATCGTGCTGACGGGCGGGCCAGATGGGCCCATCGACCGGCCGCTGCGCAATGGTCAGGCCGCTGTTGCCACGCAGCGGTTGCTGGCGTTGCAAAAGGCGTTCGGTAACCGGCTTTATGTGGAGGTGCAGCGGCATGGCCTCGACATTGAAGCACAAGTCGAGCCGCTGTTGATCGAACTCGCCTACGCGCACGATCTGGCGCTGGTTGCGACGAACGAATGCTATTTCGCCAAGCCCGACGAATATGAGGCGCACGACGCGCTGTTGTGTATCGCGGGCGGGCGCTATGTGAGCGAGGAAGATCGCCGTCGGGCCACCAAGAACCACGATTTTAAATCGGCCGATGAGATGGCGAAGGTGTTCGCCGATCTGCCGGAGGCGCTCGCCAGCACAGTCGAGATTGCCAAGCGCTGCAGCTATCGTCCGCAGGGCCGCAAGCCGATCCTGCCAAATTTTGTGGCCACGAAGGCTGGCACCAGTGCTGAGCACAAACTTGCGGCCGAAGCTGCCGAGTTTGAGCGCCAGGCCAAAGTGGGGCTCGCGGCGCGGCTGGCGGTGTTGCCGCTGGCGCCGGGCTTCACGCGCGAAGACTATGACAAGCGCCTTGCCTATGAGATTGACGTTATCATCAAGATGAAGTTCCCAGGATATTTTCTCATCGTGGCGGACTTCATCCAATGGTCAAAGGCGCAGGGCATTCCGGTGGGGCCCGGCCGCGGCTCGGGTGCCGGCTCACTCGTCGCGTGGTCGCTGACGATTACCGATCTCGATCCGTTGCGGTTCGGCCTGTTGTTCGAGCGCTTTCTCAATCCCGAGCGCGTCTCGATGCCGGACTTTGATATCGACTTCTGCCAGGATCGGCGCGAGGAAACGATCCGATACGTGGCGCAGAAATACGGCGCCGATCGCGTGGCGCAGATCATTACTCACGGCAAACTGCAGGCGCGCGCAGTGCTGCGCGACGTGGGTCGCGTTTTGCAGATGTCGTATGGCCAGGTCGACCGGCTCTGCAAACTTGTGCCGAACAATCCGGCCAATCCGGTCACGCTCAAGCAGGCCATCGAAGCCGAGCCCAAGCTGCAGGCCGAGCGCGACGGCGACCAAGCGGTGGCCCATCTGCTGGCCATCGCCGATAAGCTGGAAGGGCTTTATCGCCACGCTTCCACGCACGCGGCCGGCATGGTGATCGGTGATCGTCCGCTGGACGAACTGGTGCCAATGTATCGCGATCCGAAATCGAGCTTTCCCGTCACCCAGTTCAACTGGAAGATGGTGGAAGCAGCGGGACTGGTGAAGTTCGACTTCCTCGGTTTGAAGACACTGACGGTGCTGAAGAAGGCTGTCGATCTCATCAAGCGCGGCCACGGCATCGACATCGATCTGACGACGCTGGCCATCGGCGGCGACGACCCGAAGGTGGTTGGTGCGTATGAGCTGCTCGCGCGGGCTGATACCGTCGGCGTATTCCAGCTCGAAAGTACCGGCATGCGCGACAGCTTGAAGCGGCTGAAGCCTGACCGCTTTGAAGACATCATCGCCATGGTGGCGCTCTATCGCCCCGGTCCCATGGATAACATACCGACCTACATCCACAGAAAGCACGGCGAAGAGGAGGTCGACTGCCTGCATCCGATGCTCGAAGGCATTCTGCGGGAAACCTATGGCGTCATCATTTATCAGGAGCAGGTGATCCAGATCGCGCAGGTGATGGGCGGGTACACACTCGGGCAGGCCGACTTGCTGCGGCGTGCCATGGGCAAAAAAGACAAGAACGAAATGGCCGCCCAGCAAAAGAAGTTCGTCGAGGGTGCTAAGGAGAATGGCGTCAAGGAAAAGGACGCGGTCTACATCTTTGAACTCGTCGACAAGTTCGCGGGATATGGTTTCAACAAGTCGCACGCGGCCGCCTACGCGCTCGTCAGCTATCACACGGCCTATCTCAAGGCGAACTATCGCGAGGAATTTCTCGCCGCCTCCATGACGCTGGATATGTCGAACACCGACAAGCTCGCGATGTTTGCGGCGGAAGCGCGCAAGAGTAACATTCCGGTCCGCCAGCCGTGTGTCAACGCATCTGATGTGGATTTCATTGTCGAACACCCGAAGGCCGCGGGCGAACGTGGCGCCATCCGCTATTCGCTGGCAGCGCTGAAAAATATCGGTACCGGCGCGGTTGAGACGATCGTGGCCGAGCGTCGCGAGCATGGTTCGTTCAAGTCGCTGGCCGATTTTGCGCATCGCTTCCAGCCCAAGGCGCTCAACAAGCGAGGGTTGGAAACCATGTCAGCGGGCGGCGCGTTCGATGCTTTCGAGCCTAACCGCGCGCTTGTGCACGCCAATATCGACCTGTTGCTGGCGACTGCGAATCGCGCGGCCGAAAATGCGGCGCAAGGGACGACGGACTTGTTCGCGGGCTCGGGCAATCAACCGGCACGGCTGGAACTCAGGCCGGCGAAATCTTGGACGCCGATGGACAAGCTGAACGAGGAGTTCAAGGCGGTGGGATTCTTTCTGTCGGGGCACCCGCTCGACAGTTATGCGAGCGTGCTGCCCAAACTCGGCGTGTTGCGCTACGCCGAATTTGAGGCGCGGGCGTTGCAGGGCGCGTCGACCGGGCGGCTCGCGGCGATTGTTGTGTCGGCGCGGGAACGCCGGTCGCAGAAGGGCAACAAGTTCGCCTTCGCGCTGTTCTCGGACGCGACGGGGCAGTTCGAAGCGGTGATTTTCTCGGATACGCTGAATGCGTGCGGGCATCTGCTGGTGGGGGGCACGCCGGTGCTGGTGTCAGTGGAGGCCGAGCGCGGCGACGGGGATAGCGTTAAGCTCCGCGTCGGCGGGTTGCAGGCGCTGGACGAGGCGGCAGCAAGCATCCAGCGGGGGCTTCGCATCACGCTCGATCGCCGCCTGCTGCAATCCAAGAAGATCTCTCTGGAGACGCTCAAGGGCGAGTTGAAGCCGCCGTCGAGCGGGCCAAGATCGGGGGGCGAAATCCGGTTTGTGCTCGAATTGGATGATCGCGAGCGTGTGCTTGAGTTCGACGTGCCGGGCAAGTGGGACGTGGGGCCGATGATGCAAGGTCATCTCGGCACGCTGCCTGGCGTGCTGGAGGTGTCGGATTTGTGAGGCGCGTTATTGAGCAGGTTGTCAATCGGAGATACGCAGAGGCGCCATGGAGAGTTTTGAACTTCCACCTGAGCAGGACCCGGAGGCCGGACAGCCAGACAGCCAGACAGCGTGCGGCACGGGTGCGACTACATGCGGGCGCCATCGGGCACGCTGGAGTTCTACCACAATTACCTGAATTATTCGTGGCGGCTGCCGCACGGGTTGCTGGCTGCGCGCTGCTATCTCGATGAATGCGAGAAGCTGAGCTTCAGCGTTTCCAAGGCGGCCCTGCTGGCCCTCGACACTGGGGCAGTGCTGGCGTTCAGTCAGCGTCGCTTTTCAGCAATCGCCACTCTCGAAGTCGACGGATATCAGACGCAGTGGACGCGGAATGCTGCGCAGTAAGCCATTGGCGATATGGCCATAGTCTGCAGGCGGTTGATGCTGGCCGGGGAGATAAGCCGATCAGCCGGTGCGTGGCGCGGCGCAATACGCGAAGGCTATTGCGCCCTACGGGTCGTCGTCATTGGCAATATCTCGTTTTCCCTTCTAGAGCGCTTCCCACTTGGTTTGGATCGGAGACATGCGCTCTAGCCCGTTGTTTATCGCATTTTCTGCACCAAACCGGTGTCCACTTTGGTGGAAAATGCTCTATGATCGGGGCTGCACATCTGTCAGCACGCGAGGCCCATTGCCATGACCAGTCCGGCATCCATTATCGATGCGCCGTCGCTGCCGCGCCTTGCGGCTGACCTGGAGCGTTGGCTGAAGCTACGATCGCAGCCGTTCGGCATGAAGCTGTTCGAGCGTGCTGCCGACATGGAGGCAGTTCCGAAGATTCGCCGGCCGAAAACTGTGCATACATTGGATCAGATCGTGGGGCAGGCTGCCCGTCTTGGCTGGACGGTGGGGATTACGGCCGAAAATCTGGTCGGCGATCAATGCCGCGCCGTGGTCGGGTTGGGCCATGCCAAGACAGAAAAATGGCGCTCCGGGCAGCACACCGTGGGCGTCTGGCACGGCACGCTTGAGGATGCGTCTGCGCGGCAGAACGCACTGACCTGCGTGCCGGATGGTCGATATGAAGCACTCGCGGTTGGACCGCTGGCCACAGGGCGGCTTGTCGAGCCTGATATCGCGCTGTTTTATGCGACACCCGGGGCGATGATCTATTTCATCAATGGCTTGCAATATGTGGGTTACAAGCGGTTCGATTGGAGTGTCGTTGGCGAAACCGCCTGCGCGGATAGCTGGGGGCGGGCGCTGGTGACGCAGGAGCCATCTCTGTCGATCCCATGCTTTGCCGAGCGCCGCTACGGCGGTGTGCTGGATGACGAGATGCTGATGGCGTTACCGCCATCTTACATTGCCAAGGCAATTTCGGGCATGGAAGCACTGGCGCGAAATGGTCTGCGCTATCCGTTTCCGCAATACGGCATGCAGAACGACGTGCGTGATGGGATGGCAAAAAGCTATCCGGATCGCGCGAAAAAATAGACTGACAATGTTATCAACGTTCGAGTGATTCGAGATAAAAACCTGCTGGTTCCCCGGCCTTTTGATCGCGCAGCGCACTGTGCGACGGCCGTTGCTGCGATCTGCGCTGCGGCTTGGGCTGAGGCGCATCCTCGGCTTCTGAGCCCTGGCGGGAGCCGCGGACCGGTGGTCCATTCAGTCTCGAAGCTGGCGCGACCGACGGTGGCTCACGCTTCACGAAACCGGCGACGGCTGTGCCCGTCGTGCTGTCGACGAGAGCGACACGCGGCGTACTCGGTGGCGGAACAGCAAAGGCGCCGGCGAGCGTGCCGGGCAGCAGCATGTCGATGTGCTGAGCGATGCGCCACTCGCCGTGCGTGAATTCGTAGATGAAGCGATAGCGGGCCTCGCGCTTCTCCACGTCGCCCGTTGCACGGTTCTTGAGCGTCAGCGTGTAGGTGCCCTGATCGATGAGGAAGTTGCAACCCGTTTGCAAGGCGCGTGCACCCGGGGATACCTGCGGTTCGAACTGAAGAAAGTACAAATAATAGTCGCGGATCGCCATGTAGTTGGCACGTGCGATGGGTGAGGCAAACCCAAGCACTGACGCATCCGCAGTGAACAAGCGCGTTACGCGATCGGGGTGCTGCGTCTTTAACGTCGTGTTCCACCGATCCAGTAAGGTCGCCGCGACAGTCGCGTCGGGTACCACGCAGGGAGGCGCTTCCGCTCGCGCGATACCGCACAGCATTGGAATTGCTAGGAGTGACTGCGCGATGCTGCGCCAGAGCCGTGCGTGTGACCGCGGTTGTCTTGTCTCAGATCGCATCGTGCTTGGGTCCATCCGAGGTGGTTTTGATATTCCCCACATCGCAGACCGCATATCATGAGTCGCGTCGATGCCAGTGGCTCAGCGGCGGTATTGCAAGAACGGTGATTTGGTGGCCACCTGGTCGTAGAGGCCGCGTGCGCGATAGTTGAATTCCTGCGTGCTCCAATAGGTTCGCGTGGCGCCCTTGGCGTCTGCTTCCTTGTAGACTGCGTCGATGAGGGCGCGACCGACGCCCGTGGCGCGACTGTCGGGGTTCACGAACAGGTCTTCTAGATAACAGTACCAGGTCTTGGACCAGGTGGAGCGGTGGAAGAGGACGTGCGCCAAGCCGATCGGTGTGTCGGTGCCATCGACGGCGACAAGACCGATATGAAAACCTTCATGGCCCGATAGCAGCCGTATCCACGTTTCCTCGATGACGTCGTCGGCGACGGCGGACTTGTAGAACGTGATGTAGCCTTTGAAGAGCGGCAGCCATGCAGCCTTATCCTTGGGCTCGAGACGGCGCACGCGGATATCCGGCGACGGGGTTGGCATAGGCGTTTCTCCAAGATGCTATTGCCAACGCCAGACAAGGCGCTGTTCGACGAGGGTCGCGGCGCGCGCG
>JANYHP010000479.1 GCA_025359005.1 Hyphomicrobiaceae bacterium
CGTCGATCCCGACCATTCTATCGTTCCGCTTCATGCTGAACCCCGAGTGGGGCATCATCAATCAGCAGATTTTTAAGTTGACGGGACTGGACGGCCGCGCCCAGGGCAGGATGAACAGCGTCGACAGCGCCTTGATCCACCAGCGCTGGGTGGTGAAGAAGCCCGACAGCACCAGCGCGATCAGCATCTTCACGTTGATTGCGACGATGACGAAGATGAGCGTGTTGCCGATGGTGCGCAGGTAGATCGGATCGGCCGCGAGTTTGACGTAGCTCTCGGGTTTACGGGCCATCCAGAAGCCATACAGCACCGGATAGAGCACGAACGTGAAGAAGATCAACACGTAGGGCAGTATGAACAGCAAGCCCCACCGCTGTGCATCATCGCGACCGTTTGCGGTGTCGGCGGCGTCCGCGCGAGAGGCGGCGGGTGCGTCTAAAGTGGCGGCCGTCATGGGTGCTCTCTTTGCATGTGAGCTTTCGGTGGGGCCCCGGCGTCTTGATGGTGCGAGGCTAGCTGAGCGGGATGAAAAACGGGAGTGTCTATTTTGAAGGGAACCGAAAAGAGTTGGCAAGCGGCCTATCGCGAGCCGAAATAGAACAGCATCAACGCCAACGGCAACGCTTCGAGCTTTTCGGCGTGTGGGATGGCGCTCTGCCAGCCGGTCAGTTGCAGAGCGATCACGAGTGCCATGGTCGCCAGCGTGAACAGCGCGCGCGCGTCGTCGAAGCGCGCCGAACCCGCAGGATTGCCACGGCGGCGCTTCCACCAGGCGAATGCCGAATGGAACAGGATGCCGAGGAAATACGACCCCACGGCAATGAAGATCGGCACGGCGACGGGATCGAGCAGGCGCCCCACCCGGGCCAGATAGACGGCCAGTGCCACGAACGCGCCGACGATCAACAACCGCAGCGAATAGCGCGGCAGATAGAGCGGGTTCGGTTCGGCTTCTAGCACGCCCTCGGCCTGCAACCGTTCGCGCAATTCGCGCGGCATGTTGACGAGCCGCCGCGAGGCGAAATAGTGGGCCAGCACGATCATCAGGCTTTCGAACCACAACAAGCCTACATGGATGCCGCGCGCCGTCTGCATGGTGATGTAGCCGACCGTCATCAGCGTCAGCAGCGCCCGAATGCTGCCCGCCGGCAGGCCGAGCGCGCCGGTGTTGCGACCCGCGTGATGGGGGCCGGGCGGGATGGATGCACTGCTGTGGATCGTCGCGTTCATATGGTCAGGCGACCCTCGCACGGTCATCAGTCGCTTCGGAAGTCGCTTCCGCGTGAGAAAGCCCACGCGGGCACGAGCGCGCCGCTTTGGAAGGCTACAGCACCTCTCAGCAGTGTGGCGCCGTCGATGATGCCGGCGGCGACCGCACCGCCACCCGCGCCAACGGCGGCCGAGCCGGTGCGCGCGCGGATCTCCTGGAAGGCAACGAGCGACGGGCCCGCGTACCCGAGCGGAATGATCACGATCCCTGCCGCAACAAAGACTATCAAGTCCATCGCAGTGACGTTCGCCCTGCAACGGGCATTTTGTTGTTCTGCGCCGTGGGCACAGCCGTTCGACGCGACGCGCTCGAGGCCACTGCACACTGCCTCGGCAATGCGCGGCGGCCCCGGCGATCAACCTGCGATCAACCCGCGATGTCCTTGATGCGCTTGATCATCTCGTCGACGGCTTGTTCGACGGGGATCTTCTCGTTGACCACGCGATTCATGGCCTTGGCCCAGACGTTCTCGTTGTTGACGGTGGTGAACTTGTAGTTCTTCGTCATCTCGAAATTGACCGTTCCGTTGGCGAATTGGTCGCGCACGGCTTTGCGATGCACGTCGCCGTCCCAAAAGGTCGACTTCTGTCCAGCGCTGGTCACGGGGAACCAGCGGCCGAGTGCGCCTTCCACGTAGGGACGCAGGTTTTCTTCCTGCATCATGAAGGCCACGAACTCTTTCGCGCGGGCCTTGTTCTTGGCTTGCTCAAACACCACGCCGACTTTGACCGCCGCGCGATATTGCATCGGCTTGCCGTCGGGCTTGTTGGGGAAGCCCGAGGTGCGGATCAGATCGTAGTAGTTCTTTTTCGCCGTGGCGCGCTGCTCGTCGGTGAGCGTGGCGTTGTTGGCGTCATCGAGCCATTTGGCGGCGATCGAAATCGTCGCGTTGTGGGTCATGATCGTCGTCTTGTTGTGGAAGGCGACGTTGTTGTCGGGGTCTTTCCAGCTGGTCGAAGAGGGTGGTGTGCAACCCTTTGTGTAGACGGTGGTATAGTCGGTGAGGGCGGCGATCAGCCCGGCCTTCACCTTCGGATCGTCAAGCAGCAGCTTGCCGTCGTCATCGACCAGCTTGACGTCGTAGGCGTCCATGAAGGTGAGGAACGAGTAGAAGCTGTCGGTGCTATCGACGCCCATCGGTTGGCCGATGCCGAAGTCGCGCTTGCCGGATTTGGCGCGCAGGCCGGGCTG
>JANYHP010000667.1 GCA_025359005.1 Hyphomicrobiaceae bacterium
GTGAGCGAGATGGCCCATCTGCTCGAAGTCGAGAACCTGCGCACGCACTTCCGCACGCCGTCGGGCATCGTGCGGGCGGTGGATGGCGTGTCGTTCCATGTGGATGCGGGCGAGGTGCTGGCCATCGTCGGCGAAAGCGGCTGCGGCAAGTCGGTCACCGCCATGTCGATCCTGCGGCTGATCCCGGAGCCGCCGGGCCGCAGCGCCGGCGCGGTGCGCTTCCAGGGCACCGACCTGCTCCAAGTTTCAGAAAAAGATATGCGGCGCATCCGCGGCAATGAGATCTCGATGATCTTCCAGGAGCCGATGACGTCGCTCAACCCGGTGCTGACCATCGGCCGCCAGATCGGCGAGGCGCTGCGCCTGCACCAGGGTCTCGGCAAGGCCGATGCAACCCGTCGCGCCATCGAAGCACTCACCGCCGTCGGCATTCCCGAGCCGGAGCGGCGCGTCGCGCAATACCCACACGAACTGTCCGGCGGCATGCGCCAGCGCGTCATGATCGCGATGGCGATCGCGTGCGCGCCCAAACTGCTGATCGCCGACGAGCCGACCACGGCGCTGGACGTGACGGTGCAGGCGCAGATCCTCGACATCATGCGCGCGCTCAACGCCAAGACCGGCTCGGCGCTGATCCTGATTACCCACGATCTCGGCGTCGTCGCCGAAATGGCCCAGCGCGTCGTCGTCATGTACGGCGGCCGCAAGGTGGAGGAGGCGTCGGTCGGCGATCTGTTCGCGCGGCCCCGTCACCCTTATACGCGCGCGCTGATGCGCTCGGTGCCGCGGCTAGAGGCTGGCACGCGGCCGGCGGGCGAGGTGCGACTGGCGGAAATCCCCGGCGTGGTGCCGAGCCTGCGCGAGGAAATCCCCGGCTGCATTTTCGCGCCCCGCTGCGCGTTCGCCACCAACCAGTGCCGCAGCGCCTATCCGCCGCTCGCGATGAAAGCCGACGGCCACCGCGTCGCCTGCTGGGAGGCGGACAGGCTGCCCGTGGGCGACACGATGGCCGCGATGGCGCACGAGGTGCCCGCATGACGACGTCTGTGCTCGCTGTCCGCGACCTGAAAAAGCATTTCCCCGTCGATGCCGGGCTGTTCGGCCGCGCGCGCCGCACGGTGAAGGCGGTCGACGGCATCAGCTTCAGCATTCAACCTGGCGAGACGCTGGGCCTGGTCGGGGAAAGCGGTTGCGGCAAGTCGACGGCGGGGCGGCTCATTCTGCGCTTGCTCGATCCGACCAGCGGCGAGGTGCATCTGGCGGGCAAGCGCATCGATGCGTTGTCGCGCCGCGATATGCGGGCCGAACGGCGTGGGCTGCAGGTGGTGTTCCAGGACCCCTATTCGTCGCTCAATCCGCGTCTGAAGGCGGTCGACATCGTGGCCGAACCGCTGCGCAATTTCGAGCATATCTCGAAAGACGAGATCCAGGCGCGGGTGGCCGCCCTGTTCGCCAAGGTGGGGCTCAGGCCCGATCAGCTCAGCCGCTATCCGCACGAGTTCTCCGGCGGCCAGCGGCAGCGGCTGGTGATTGCGCGCGCGCTGGCGGTCAATCCAAAAGTCATCGTCTGCGACGAGCCGGTGTCGGCGCTGGACGTTTCGGTGCAGGCGCAGGTGATCAACCTGCTGATCGACCTGCAACGGGAGTTCGGCATTTCCTATCTGTTCATCGCGCACGATCTGGCGGTGGTGCAACATATCTCGCACCGGGTGGCGGTGATGTACCTCGGCCGCATCGTCGAGATCGCCGACAAGGTGTCGCTGTTCGCGCAGCCCCAGCATCCCTACACCGAAGCGCTGCTATCGGCCGTGCCGGTGCCCGATCCCACGGTGAAGTCCAAGCGGATCATTCTGAGCGGCGACGTGCCGAGCCCCATCAACCCGCCCACCGGCTGCCACTTCCACACCCGCTGCCCGTACGTGGTCGCACGGTGCAAGACGGAAACGCCCGCGCTGCGTGAGTTGGCGCCGGGGCACGCCGTGGCGTGTCATTTGCGGTGAGGGGGCAGGGGCCTCTCTACGTCCGCCGCAGCCAGGCCCACCAGCTGCCTTTGGCAGGCGGCGCGCTTGGTGCTGAGGGCGGGGTGGCTATCGGTTCGCTGGCGGGCGCGCTGCCTGTGCCCGACAGCGCGGCGATTTGGGCGTCGTAGAACGCTAGATCCTTCGGCAGCCCGGCATTATCGGGCGACAGCGCCTTGAGTTGGGCGATAATGGTCCGGGCTTTTTCATACCCAGCGCGTGCCTCATCGTGGGTGCCCTGCCGTGCCAGGATCGACGCTACGCGGCCAAGGCTCACAGCCACGTCGCGTTGCCAGCCGGCATTGCCGGGGTCGGCTTTGGCCAGGCGTTCGGCAATGGCGAGGGAGACTCGTCCCAGTGCAATACGCCCGAAGTGGGCTATTGCACCCTACAGGAGGCAACCAACCCGCTGCTGAAAGAGGTGCGTAAATTCACGTTGAGAATTACTGGGAACGATTGGAGCCGACGCCGCGATCGTCTCACCGCGCCGCGCCGGGCAGCGCCTTCACGGGCTTGGGGAGCGCCGCCGTCTCGGCGGCCACGGCGGCGGCTTGCACGGCCGCCTGCACCTTCTCAAACGCGCGCACTTCGATCTGGCGGACGCGCTCGCGGCTGATGTCGAACTCGCCGGCGAGGTCTTCCAAGGTGGCGGGCGGCTCGGCCAGCCGGCGCGCCTCGAAGATGCGGCGCTCGCGCTCGTTCAAGCCCCCCAGCGCGGACGCCAGGAAGGCGCGGCGATGATCAAGCTCTTCCTGCTCGGCCAGCCGGTTCTCCTGGCTTGGCGTGTCGTCCACCAGCCAGTCCTGCCACTCGCCGCCGCCTTCGCCGTCGGTCTTGATGGGCGCGTTGAGCGAACTGTCGCCGGACAGCCGGCGGTTCATGTTGTGCACCTCATCGACGCTGACGCCGAGCTTGGTGGCAATCGTCGCGGCGTTCTCGGGCTTGAGGTCGCCTTCCTCCAGCGCCTGGATCTGCCCCTTCATGCGGCGCAGGTTGAAGAACAGCTTCTTCTGCGCCGCCGTGGTGCCGATCTTGACGAGGCTCCATGAGCGCAGAATGTATTCCTGGATCGAGGCGCGGATCCACCACATGGCGTAGGTGGCAAGGCGGAAGCCCTTGTCGGGTTCGAACCGTTTGACCGCCTGCATGAGGCCGACATTACCCTCCGAGATGACCTCGCCGATGGGCAGGCCGTAGCCGCGACGATTGCCACCAAGCTCGGCGTCAGCGTCGATGAGGTGCACAACATGAACCGCCGGCTGTCCGGCGACA
>JANYHP010000567.1 GCA_025359005.1 Hyphomicrobiaceae bacterium
GGACAGCGAACAGCTCTTGCCGGAACTGCTGGAGAGCGCACAGCGCGAGGCGCAGTCGTCGTTCGGCAATGCCCGCGTGCTGGTCGAAAAGGTGGTCGTGCGGCCGCGGCACATCGAGGTGCAGGTGTTCGGCGACAGCCACGGCAACACGGTGCACATGTTCGAACGCGACTGCACGCTGCAGCGGCGCAATCAGAAGGTGATCGAGGAAGCGCCGGCGCCGGGCATGAGCGGAGCCTTGCGCGAGAAAATGTGCGCGGCGGCGGTGAAGCTCGCCAGGCTGGTGGAGTACACGGGCGCCGGGACGGTGGAATTCCTCGTCGAGGGCGGCACACTCGACGAGAACGCCAAGTGGTATTTCATCGAGATGAATACGCGTCTGCAGGTCGAGCATCCGGTGACGGAGGAAATCACCGGGCTCGATCTGGTCGAATGGCAGATCCGGGTGGCGGCGGGTGAGAGATTGCCGCTGGCGCAATCCGCCATCACGATGAGCGGGCATGCGATCGAGGTGCGGCTGTGCGCGGAGGACCCGAGCCGAGGGTTCATGCCGAGCATAGGGACAATCCATCATTTCGAGACGCCGGAAATCGACGGATTACGGGTGGAAACCGGCGTCGAGAGCGGCAGCGCGGTTTCTCCCTACTACGACTCGATGATTGCCAAGCTGATCGTGAAAGGCGCTGACCGCGTCGATGCGCTTGCAGATCTGCGCGCCGCAACGCTCGAAACGACGGTGGCCGGGCCGCGCACGAACCAGGCGTTTCTCGCGCGCCTGCTCGATGATGCGGCGGTCAAACGCGGCGCGATGGACACCGGGTTGATCGGCCGCGACATCGATCGGCTGACGCAACGCACGGATGCCAGACTGGCTGTTTCGTTGAGCATCGATTCGTGGCTTACGCATTTGGCATTCGAAGCGGGGAATGCTGCCGCGGCGCGCGCCGATGCGCCCCGCTGGGACTGCCGCGATGCGTTTCAGTTGGGGCCGGACAGAACGCAGACGGTTGCACTGCTCGTCGATGACAAGCCGGAGGTCTTGCAGGTGGTCCTGCGGCGCGACGGGTCGGTTGAAGTCGCCTCCGACGGCGACAACAACGACGAGCACGCATTTTCAAGTTACGTCGAGCATCTGTCGGAACCGGGCACGCTGCACGTCATCATCGATGGATCGCAAACGACGCTCCGCAAGCCCGTCTACGACGCCTCCGACCTGGAAGGCGGCGCAGCGACGGGCGCGGTCCGCGCGCCGATCAACGGGCGGGTATCGAAGCTGTTCGTGGCGCTCGGGGCGACGGTGGCAAAGGGTGACAAGATCGCCGTCGTGGAGGCGATGAAGATGGAGCACGTGATCGCTGCGGCCATCGATGGCACCATCGACAAGGTCGAGGTGGCCGAGGGCGCGCAACTCACGCAGGGTGCACTTATCGCGCATATCGCGGCCGACGCGGCGTAAGGGCGAGCTTATCCGACACACCTTATCCTCCCCGCGCCGCCAGAGTGTGATCCGCCCAGGGCAGGCTATCGTCATGCACCGACGACCTTGAGACCGCGACGTGGCGTAATTATTCGGTTTCCACGTCTCCACCGCGGTGGGCGGCGGGGGTGGAGATGAGGCCGTGGACGGTGGCGACGCGGGGCACGCGGCGGGGGGCCAGGCCTGCCTCGATGGGGGCTGTGACCTCTTTGCGCGCCTCGACCAGGATGACGCCGGAAAAGTGCGGCCACAGCTTGGCGCCGAAACGCTCCATGGCGGGCGCCCAGCGGATCGCAAAGGAGCGACGAAGCGGCAGCGCGTGTAGCGCCCCCGACCAGGTAACGGGCGTGAACATCACGTCATTGAGAAGTTTCTCGAGCTGGGTGCGGCTGTAGGGTTGGCCGTGGCCAAAGGGGGTCGCCTCCCGCCTACTCCAGACGCCCATGCGATTGGGCACGATCAGCAACAGGCGACCCTCGGGGGCGAGGACGCGCCACATCTCACGCAGGAGCGGGCGCGCCTGCTCGGAAAGCTCCAGGCAATGGATCGCCAGCAGCTTGTCGACGGAATTGTCGGCGAGGGGCAAGCGGCCCTCTTCGACGAGCACGGTGTTGACGGGGCCAGACGGGGGCCATACGAGCGCGCCCTGATGCGCCGGCATCAGCGCGCCGAGGCGGCGGACTTCGCCCCGAAAAGAGCCGAGATAGGGCGTGCCGAAACCGAGCGCGATCATCGTCTCGCCCTCGGCGCGGCGCCAATGGCTGCGCACCTTTTGGGCGATGAGACGACGGGCGAGGCCACCCAGGGGGCTCGCGTAAAAGGCCGTCAGATCGAGGATGTCGAGTTGCATGGGTATCCAGCGGTCAGGCCCATGGAAGCGAAGGACGGCCAAGCGACGACGGACCGTGATCGGAGAGCACGGTCGCAGACGCGATAGGTGATGCTTTCGCCGGAAAATGCAAGGGTGGGAGAAAAGGGGAGCGGGTGCGCAATGGCCGATAAACCGACTTTGATCCTGGCGTCGGGCAGCCGGTTCCGGCGGCAGATGTTGGAGAATGCGGGGCTGGACTTCGACGTGGAGCCGGCGACGCTGGACGAGGTGGCAGCCAGGGCCGAGATGGCGCGTCGCCCCGTGGCGCCCGGGCCAGCCGAGGTCGCCGTGGAACTGGCGGCGATGAAGGCGCTGGAGGTGAGCGAGCGTCATCCGCGCGCGTTGGTGATCGGCTGCGACCAGGTGCTGGACTTTGAGGGGCGGATCTATGGCAAACCGAGTGACGTGGCGACGGCGCGCGCGCAGCTCATCATGATGTCCGGGCATACGCATGCGCTGCCGACGGGGCTGGTGCTGGCGCAGCACGGGCGGGTGGTGTTTGAGCACCTGGGTGAGGCACGGCTGACGATGCGCGCGCTGAGCGAGACGTTTCTCGACGACTATCTGGCGCGGGTAGGGGATGCAGCGACGGAGACGGCGGGGGGCTATGCGCTGGAAGGGCTCGGCGTGCAGTTGTTCGAACGCGTGGACGGCGACTATTTCACGATCATCGGGTTGCCGCTTTTGGCATTGCTGGCGGAGTTGCGGCGGCGCGGGGTGGTCGCTGCCTGAAGGCCCATATTGCACCCATCTCGTTAGCTTCGAGCCGCGTTGCGGCGCCGGACTTGGTGCCACTTTGAACCGCGGCGGAATGGGGTCTCGGGATTGCGTGAAGACGCCACCCGAGGACGATGAGAGTGCGGGGTGTGACGCCCGCAGGTGACGAACGCCGGCGCGGTGGGTTACGACAGGGGTCAGATGGCCATTGCGCCCAATGCGGCAGGGACATGACAAATGCTTCTCATCGGTTTGACGGGGTCCATTGGCATGGGGAAGTCGGCGGCGGCGGCGATGGTCCGGGCGCTCGGCGTGCCGGTGTGCGACGCCGACGCGGCGGTGCACGCGCTCTATCGCGGCGAGGCCGTGGCGCCCATCGAGGCGGCGTTTCCGGGCACCACGGGGCCGGACGGGGTCGATCGGCAAAAGCTCGGGGCGCATCTGCTGGCGCATCCGGAGGATTTCAAGCGGCTCGAAGCCATCGTGCATCCGCTGGTGCGGGCGGCGGAACGGGACGCGCTGATGGCCGCGAAGGCATCAGGGGCGTGGGCGGCGGTGCTGGAGATTCCGCTGCTGTTTGAAACGGGCGGCGACAGATTGGTCGATGCGACGGTGGTGGTGTCGGCGCCAGCGGACGTGCAGACGGCGCGGGTGTTGCTGCGACCCGGCATGACAGAGGCGAAGCTTGAGCAGATCTTGTCGCGGCAGTGGCCGGACGCAAAAAAACGGGCGGCGGCGACATTCGTTGTGGATACCGGCGGTACGCTGGCGTTCACAGAGGCGCAGATCGTCCAAGGTCTCGCCCGATTGAAGGACGACCTCGACGCCGGGCGGCGGCAGGCTCTCGCCTATGAGAGACACTGGAGAACGGCGCCGGCTGCGTGAGGGCAGGAGGCAGGGACATGCGCGAAATCATTCTCGACA
>JANYHP010000588.1 GCA_025359005.1 Hyphomicrobiaceae bacterium
ATGCCGGGCGAAAACAGTCATTCGGGACGATCCTTACGCAACACGAAACAGAGGACGGCGCCGACGCTTTCAGTCGGGCTTCATCAGAATGCGGCAGAAATGGTTACCGTTCCGTTAAGCTTGACGAAGTGTTACCGGCAAGGCTCCCCTGGCGCTGTGTCCCAACCGAGGAACGTCACATGCCCATTTGCCTGATAACCGGCGCCAACCGCGGCATCGGCCTCGAACTGGCCCGTGCCTATGCCCGCGCCGGCACCACGGTGATCGCCACCGCCCGCCGGCCAGCCGATGCGACGGCGCTGGCCGCATTGGCCGCCGAGCATCCGTCGCTCACCGTCCTGCCGCTCGACGTGGCCGACGCCGCCAGCATCGCGGCCCTTGCCGCAGCGATCCAAGGCCGCCCCGTCGATCTGCTGATTGCCAACGCCGGTGTCATCGGCCCGCGCGGCGGCATCGACGATCCAGCTAACACCGCCGCGCTTTGGGCCGAAGTCATGGCCGTCAACGTCACGGGCGTTTATCTGACCGTCCGCGCGGTCCTGCCCGGCCTGCGGGCGGCGAAGGCTGCAAAAGTGGCGATCCTGTCGTCCCGCATGGCCTCCTCGAAAGTGGCCAGCGGCAGCAGTTATCTCTATCGCGCCTCCAAAGCCGCGGCGGCCAATATCGGCGCCAACCTCGCCGTTGAAATGAAACCCGCCGGGATCGCCGTCGGCATTTATCACCCCGGCTGGGTCAAGACCGACATGGGCGGCGCCGGTGCCGATATCGCGCCGGCCGCCAGCGCCGCGGGCCTCGTCCAGCGCTTCACGCACCTCAGCCTCGCGACCACCGGCGTGTTCGAGGACTACGCTGGCGCCTCGATCGCCTTTTGACGTCTGGCCCTCAAAAACGCTTTAGCGGGGATAGATTGTCGATTAGCCCCTCATAGCCATGCAATACGGTCGGGAAAGTGAGTCTGTACGGGGGTATTCGGCCCATTTTGCGGGCCGGAAGGGATAAATCCGGCCATCAATCCTCCCATGCAAAAGCTGGTGTATACTGTGGGCTGTTGAAGTTGCAGTCCGCCAGAGAGCCAAGCGCCGTCCATGTCCCTGCTGTTGTCGCAAAACCAGATCCCGCTGCTTATCGCCCTTCTTGCGGCACTGCTTGTCGTGGGCAGTCTCATCGTCCGCCAGCTCGGCAGGTCCGGCGCCGCCAGCGACGCCCCGCCGGCAACCTCCACGCCCACCCACCGTTCAGTCGCAACAGGCGGCGCATCACATGGCGCCCCTCAAAGCATGCAAACGCACGCCATCCAGAGCTGGGGCTATCAGCTCCAGAAGCTCGACCTCGCACGCGCCGCGGCATCCCCGTTCGACCTGCTCGTCATCGACACCACGCGCGATGGCTCCGACGAGACCGCGCTCGAGCCAGCCGATCTGGCCATCCTCCAGAAAAAGCCCGGCGGCGCTCGCCGTCGCGTTCTGGCCTACCTCTCGATCGGCGAAGCGGAGAGCTATCGCGCCTATTGGGACCCACAATGGAAGCGCGCACGGCCGGATTGGTTGCTCGGCGAGAACCCCGATTGGAAGGAAAACTACGCCGTCTGCTATTGGCGGCCCGAATGGCAGCAGATCATGTGCGGCTCGCCCGAGGCGCGTCTCGATCGTATTCTCGCCGCCGGCTTCGACGGCGTCTACCTCGACAAGTGCGACGTCTATGACGACCTCCGCCGCCGCCACAAGGCAGCCGCTGCCTCTCGTCCCGATCTCGAGGCCGACATGGTGGCGTTCATCGCGCGGCTGTCTGCCCATGCCAAATCGCAGCGACCCGACTTCATGGTCGTCATGCAGAATGCAGAAGATCTGCTGGCGCGTCCGGATCTGCGTGCGGCACTCGACGGCGTTGCCAAGGAAGAGTTGCTGTTTGGCGGCGAGCGTCCCGAGCGGCCCAATGCGCCGGACGAGAGTGCGGCCAGCCGGACCCTGCTCGATCTTATCGCGGCTGAAGGCAAACCCGTGCTGGTGGTGGAATATCTGGATGCCGAAGGGCCCATACGCCACGCCGTCGAAGCGCTCCAGCCGCTGGGCTATGTGCTCTACGTTGCCCGCAAAAATCGAAAACTCGACGAACTCGTCTATTCGATGATGTCCGCCTGACAACGGAGCAGTGTCCACCAAAGCGGACACTGGTTAACCGCAGAAAATGCAACAAGCATGGAGTCCAAAGCGCTGTGCTCGATAACGCCAAATGGACATGTCTATCCCCTTTCCTACGGCGCCAAAAATGGAGGTCTGTAGGGCGGGTTAGCGCAGCGTAACCCGCCACAACGGGCGAGGACGCTCCCACAGCTTGTAGCGCGATTCTCGCTTCTGGCGGCGGATTACGCCGCAGAACGGCGCTTTTTGGGATAACCGGACCTGAGAGGATAGGCATGCCAAGTGGAGTTAAACCAAGTGGAGTTAAACCAGCTGTATTGAAACCAGTTGGATCGAAACCAAGTGCAAAGCACTCTCGTGCGTAATCGATGACCACGCCGTCCCTCCGCCATTCAGTCGGCCTGCCCTCCGCCAAGCCTGTCCACCGTGAAGCCTGCCCTCAGCCCAGAGTTCTGCACGATGTCTGCGTCCGCCACCGCCTCCGCGCCACCTCCCGTCACGGGCCGTTGGCGTACCGCCTGGATCACTGGCGCCAGCACCGGCATCGGCCGCGAACTCGCCCTCCAGCTCGCAGCGCGCGGCGTCCGCGTCGCAGTCTCGGCCCGCTCAGCCGACGCGCTGGCCGACCTTGCAGCCGCCCATGCCGGCATCACGCCATTTTCCCTCGACGTCACCGATCTCGCAGCCGCGCGCACCGCCGCCGCTGCCGTGCACGCCCACCTCGGTTCGATCGATCTCGTCATTCTGTGCGCCGGTGTGTGGGACCCCATGGGCAGCTGGGACTATCAAGCCGAACGCGCAACCCACTCCATGGCTGTCAATTACACGGGCATCGTCAATGTGCTCGACCCGATTTTGCCGCTCCTGCGGGCCCAGTCGCGCGGCCAAATAGCGCTGATGGCATCGCTGGCCGGCTATCGCGGCATTCCCAATGCCGCCGCCTACGCGCCCTCCAAGGCTGCCGTCATCTCTCTGGCCGAAAGCCTGCGTCCGGATTTGCGCGGCACCGGCACCAAGATCAGCGTCATAAACACGGGCTTTGTCGCCACACCCATGACGGCGCACAACACGTTTCCCATGCCCCAGATTCTACCGGCGGCCGTTGCCGCGACGCGCATTCTTCGCGGTCTTGATGCGCGCCGCTTTGAAATCGCCTTTCCGTGGCTCCTTGCCCATCTCGCCAACTTCCTCCGCAAACGCAGCTATCTCGTCTACTTCTGGGCTATCGACCGTTTCGTCCTCCCCTATCACAACTCCCTCCCCACCAGCCCTCAGCCCACCACCCAGGATGCCAACACCGTTTCCGCCCGTCATCCCGGCGAGGGTCGGGCCCCCCATCAAGCAGCAGAAAAAATCGCCCCTTATACCAACGAGCCTTTGCTTTGACCGCTCGTCGCAGACCTGCATCCCTCAAATCCCCATCTGCCGCGCCGCCAGGTCTTTCATGATCTCTTCCGCGCCGCCGCCGATCG
>JANYHP010000594.1 GCA_025359005.1 Hyphomicrobiaceae bacterium
CGCACATTGAGTTCAAAAGTCTACCGGCCACAAGGCCGTGCGCCCCGAACCCATCGAGACCCAAAACCCTTCCTCACGAATAAGTTCCCCAAGGACGTGCGTGTAGCCGTCCCCTAAATCCCGTCCCGGAAATCCCGTCCCGGAAATCCCCCAACCGCCGCCCCCAAAAGGACGGCGGCTTTCGCGTTCCCTGTGGCCGCGCTGAACTTCACCCACGCGCTCGAAGCAGCATTCAGACAGATGCGCGTTAAGCGCCGCGAAGCTGTCAAACACCGGAACTGGCACCATGAAGTTGCGCCGCGCATAACCGACGAGCCCTTCGACCTTGCCGTCATGCCGGAGGCGTGCTTCGCCACGCCGTCGTCGCCCTTCGCCGGCCGGCCGAACCGATCCCGGAATAGATAGTGCGATTGCAGTTCCGTGAACACGCGTGTCCGCTTGCCGTCGCCGAGGATCTTGGCCACCGCGATCTTAGTGTTGTCGTGACTAGTGTCCGGCTAGGTCGTGAGTCAAATCAACTGGTTGCCTAACGAGAGGGTGTCGGATCTGGATTCATCCTCCGAAAGTGCATGTAGTATGGGCATATCCTCGAAGCCGGAGAACCGTGGAATCTGTAGAAAAGTGTAACGGAGAGCGGCCAGGCCGCGTTGCTTCCTGCCAAGATTGCGATGCCTCCCCGGAAAATCTCCGCCACCAAGTTCAAATCGACACCACATTTTTCGCGTCGAAATATCATGCGGAACAAGTCCCTAAACCAGTCAACTGCTGAGTAAACCGGACACTAGTGTGTTGTCGTAGAGGATCGATTGCGGCGCACCCGAGGTGCCTGCCTCCGACAGATTGGCAAAGACCGCGAACGCCTGCACATGCCCGTCGCAGAACGCCTCCGTGGTCTCGGCTGGGTAGGCCACCACGAAGTTGGCGTCCGAATGCGGCAGATCGAACGCGAAGGTGTGGATCTTCTGCTCAACGCCGCCGATCACGGCCAGCGCCTCGCCGAAGTCGGCCTGAGCATGGCCGGGGGGGATGCGCCAGCGGCACGAACATCTCACGCGCCCGCTGCTGCACGCCAGCGACGAAATCCTTCACGATGGTGATGCCGCCGGTGTAGCCATGTTCGTCGCGCAGCCGCTCGAAAATCCGCTTCGACGTATGTTGCTGCTTCTTCGGCCGGCTTTTGTCGTCGACCAGGATCTTGTCTATAATCGCGATGTACGGATCGAGCTTGGGACGCACTGGGGGCTTCGACCGCACATAGCCCTGCGGCACTGAGAACGTCATCATCTTGGCCACGGTTCGCGGATCAATCCCAAACCGACGCGCCGCCGCACGCCTGCTGAAGCCTTCGATCTGGACTGCGTAACGAACCTTCAAATAGTCGTCCAAGTCGAACATCCCCAGCCCTCGGCCAAACGCGGCACAGGGCTTCCAGTTGACGGAGTTTTACTCCGGCGCAACCGAACTGTTCGGCCGCTTCACTGAGGGATTATTGCTCCGGCGCTTACAAAGACTAATGTCACGCAGCATGTGATCCGGCACTCGGTGGCTACCTGGATGAAGACGGGAGGGGAAGACTTCCACAAGATCGCGCAACTCCTTGGTCACGCAGACAGCCGGACGACCGAGTTGACCTACACGCACGCCGACGCCTCGGACTACCTGCGCGGGGCGGTGGACGTAATCGATGCGGAGTTTGCCGCGTTACCTGCTTCGGGGGCGAACGGAGTGCTGAAGGGAGGGAAGCTGTCCCGATCGGGACAGAACAGCAAAGAATAACGCGTACAGATCATTGTGACACTCGAATAGCAAAAAAGCCCGCTTTCGCGGGCTTTTTTAGTGGCTTGGAAAGTGCTGGTGCGGTCAAGAGGACTCGAACCTCCACGCCTTGCGGCGCTACCACCTCAAGGTAGTGCGTCTACCAATTCCGCCATGACCGCTCACGACTGTCCCTCTCGGCGCGCCGGAAGCCCGCCAATCGCAACGAGGCGTGCTCTAGCAAAGTCTCATGCCTGTTACAAGGGCCAGTACGCGCTTGTTTGGCACCGATCGTCGGAGCTCGGTACGGTGTTCAAGGGCGCCGGGTGTCGATCCGGTTGCTCAGCCGTGCGCGGTGGGGTCAGACCGTTGGGTCTGCCCCCCAATGCACCACGATCACTCGTTTTTGCCGCATGTGGTCGACGGTCTTGGAAACTCAGCCCTTCTTCACGTCAAGCAGCAGCGTGCCCACGCGCTCCATGGCACGGCGAATGTTTTCGACCGAGTTGGCGTAGGAGAAGCGGACATAGCCCTCGCCGTGAATGCCGAAGCTGGTGCCGGCGACCGTCGCCACACCGGCTTTTTCCAGCATGGCATTCTGCAACTCGCGCGCCGACAACCCCGTGCCGGTGATGTTGGGAAATGCGTAGAACGCGCCGCCAGGGTTGACGCAGGTGACGCCCGGCAACTGGTTGAGCAAGCTGACGATGACGCGGCGTCGCTCGTCGAACGCCTTGACCATGGCGTGCACCGCATCCTGAGGGCCCTCCAGCGCCGCGATGCCGGCATATTGCGTCGGTGCGTTGACGCACGAATGGCAGTTGACGTTGAGGCGCACGACCTTGTCGACGAGATCCTTCGGCCAGATCGAGAAGCCCAGCCGCCAGCCGGTCATCGCATAGGTCTTGGACCAGCCGTCGAGAATGATCAGCCGGTTGCGGATTTCGGGAAAGCGCAGAAAGCTCACGTGCTCGGCGCCGTCATAGAGCATCTGCGAGTAGATCTCGTCGGCCAGGATGGCGACATCTGGATGACGCGCGAGGCCAGCAACAAGTTTGCGGATCTCGGCTTCCGGCACCGCCCCGCCGGTCGGATTGCCGGGCGTGTTGAGAATGATCAACGAGGTTTTCGGCGTGATCTGCGCCAGCACTTCGTCGGCCGAGAAGGCGAAGCCGTTCTTCTCGCTGAGCGCGATCGGCACCGGCGTCGCGCCGGTGTACTGGATCATCGACCGATAGATAGGGAAGCCCGGATCGGGGTACATGATTTCTGCGCCCGGCACGCCGAACATCAGGATGGCGAAAAACATCGTCGGCTTGCCGCCGGGCATGATCACCACCGTGCCCGGATCGACCTCGACGCCGTGCCGCGTGTGCAGGTCCTTCGCCACAGCTTCGCGCAGCGGCAGCATGCCGTTGGCCGGCGTGTAGCCGTGGTGGCCGTCACGCAGCGCCTTGATGGCGGCCTCGACGATGTGCGGCGGCGTCTTGAAATCGGGCTGGCCGATGCCGAGGTTGATGATGTCTTTCCCCTTGGCCGCCAGGTCGGCGGCGCGCGCAAGCACCTCGAAGGCGGTTTCGGTGCCGAGGCGGTCGAGGCTGGCTGCAAGATGAAGCATGGGCGGGCATCCGGCGGTTGGAGGGTCGCGCCCACTATCGCGCATCGGCGCGGGCTGTCAAAGCGGCGCTTGGGGGCTTGAGAGCCAGCGTCGCTTCGCCCTCTGGGCGAACGATGAGAGGCTGTTCGCCTCTCAAACTCTCCAACCAGGGCCGTGGGCCCTGGACCCGCGCTGTTTGCACACCCACCCCGACGCGGGGCGGGCGCGTGCGCAGGCACGCAAAATAGCAAGTGCCCTCGTCGAAGGCGCGCACAGGCTATCGTATGTTGGCACCGTGGCCGCAGCCGCCTATCATAACTGCCGATCCGTTTCCGGGAGCCGCCCCATGCAAAGCACGCTCGATCCCCTGGTCCGCGACTTGGTCGAATGGGTTGCACGCGAACCGCGCAGCTATGCCGACGTACTCGACGCGTGGCGCACCTCGTGTCCACGCCTGACGGTGTGGGAAGAGGCCAATGAGCGCGGCTTCGTCGAGCGTCGCACCACGGCGGGTGCCGGCGTGTTCGTCGTTGCAACCGAGGCCGGCCGCGCCTTTCTCGCCGCGCAGGGGCGGGGCCTCGCCAACTCGTCACGCGCCGGGTGAGTGTCACTCGCCACGCGCCACACCTTCGCGTCGTGCGTCGGCGCCGCCCTCGAGCGTGCCATCCGGCCGCCGCACGATGATATGCAACCCTGATGCCGTGTTTGAGGTCTGCACGTCCTGCCCTGAGAGGCGGAGCTTGGCACCGAGCAATTCGCCGGCCACCGCCGTCTCGATCTCGAACGGGCCGTTGCGGCTGCCGAAGTTGGCGAGGTCCACCGCGCTCTGCGCGTCCAGTTGCCAGTCGACGACACCGACGATCGCTTTGACCACGTGCAGGATGATGCGGCTGCCGCCAGCCGATCCGAGCACCGCGCGCAGGCGTCCACCGGGCGCGAACACGAACGTCGGCGCCATCGACGAGCGCGGGCGCTTGCCGGGCCCGACTGCATTGGCGATCGCGGCGCCTGCGTCGTCCACCGGGCGGAACGAGAAATCGGTCAGCTGGTTGTTGAGCAAAAAACCCGCCGCCCAGCGGTGCGACCCGAACCCCTGTTCGATCGTCGTCGTCAGCGCCACAGCGTTGCCGGCCGCATCGATGATCGAGAGATGGCTTGTGCCGGCCGCCTCCACCGTGGCGTCGATGCCGGCGCGCTTTCCGGCGAGCCCCGGTGGCGTGCCGGGCGGCGCTTTCTGCATGGCCTTGGCGGGATCGATGAGGGGTCGGCGCCGCGCGAGATAGACCGGATCAATCATGCCGACCGGCGCGGCTACAAACGCCGGGTCGGCGATGAACTGGTCGCGATCGGCGAAGGCGAGCTTCTCCGCCTCGCCGATCAGGTGCAGCGCGGCCGGCGCCATCGGCACGCGTCCGAGATCGAACGGTGCGACGAGCCCCAGCGTGGCCCCGACCGTCAACGCTCCCGACGAGGGTGGTCCCATCGAGCAGATCCGGTGCCGCCGATAGGGGAAACACAGCGGCGCGCGCGCGACGGCTTTGTAGGCGGCAAGATCGTCGAGCGTCATCGCACTGGGGTGCTTGGGCGCATGGGTCGCCGCCTCCACCACGGCGGCCGCGACCGGCCCCGTGTAGAACCCGCCCGCGCCCTGGACCGCCAGCAGGCGCAAGGTTGCCGCATACTCAGGGTTCTTCAGCAGATGCCCCACCGGCCACGGCGCGCCCGCGGCATCGAAGAAATAAGCCCGTGCCGCCGGGGCGAACGCAGCCCCGCCCGCCTCGCCAGCGAGCAACGCATGCAGCCTCGCCGAAACGGGGAACCCCTCTTCCGCCAGAGCGATCGCGCGTGTGAACAGGCGCGCCCAGGGCAGCCGCCCGTGCGCCGTGTACGCCGTCTCCAGCAACGCCATCACGCCGGGCACGCCGATGCTGCGCCCACCGAGTGCCGCCTCGAAGAAAGGCATCGGCTTGCCGTCGGCGCTCAGGAAATCTGCCGCCGTCGCCGCCGCGGGTGCCGTCTCGCGCCCGTCGTAGGATTTCAGTTCGCCCCGCACCGGGTTCCAGGTCAGCAGGAACGCGCCGCCGCCAAGGCCCGACGATTGCGGCTCCACTAGCCCGAGCACCAGTTGCGCGGCGATCATCGCATCCACCGCCGTGCCGCCGGCCGCGAGGATCTCGGCCCCGGCGTCGGCCGCCAGCGGATGCGCCGCCACTACCATCTGCCGCCGCGCGGTGACCAGCGGTTTGGCGATCAGCCCCGAGTTGCCCTCGGGTGCTGCCAACTGCGCGCACGCCGGTTCAGTGCCGTCCCCAACCACAGCAAACGCTACGAGCATTAACGCGCCAGCGATCCGCATCGACGTCCGCCACTGTCTCATCGAAGCCTCTCTCGTGCGATGCCAGCCGACCGCCGCGCCCAGTTCGGCCGACCAAAAACGGCACATGGCGTTTAGCGGGGATAACTCGGCATTCTTAACCACACTGAACCCCGCTCGGCCGCTGCCGCCGCATGCGATTGCCCGAAACACGGGCCTTTCCAACTTTTTTCAGCCAATCTATCCCCCCACGTCTGGGCGGGCGTATACTGAAGGCATCCGGGACGCCGGTGTTCTTCGACCTGCTCTTTGACATCGTGAACTCTTCCACCCGGCGCGGGCAGGCCACGCCAACCCCGGCAGCCCCGTGCGCGGCGCGCAGTCTCGTGTCAGGCCGCTCAATGCCCGTCGAACTGCATCAGCGCCCAGGCGTCGATGCCGGCGCCGCGCAGTTTCGCAGCCCCCCCCAGCTCCGGCAGGTCGATCACGAAGCAGGCGCCGACGATCTCGCCCCCCGCCCGGCCGATCAGGCGACAGGCCGCCGCCGCGGTACCGCCCGTGGCGATCAGATCGTCGACGATCAGCACGCGGCGGCCACGGTCGAGCGCGTCCTGGTGCATCTCGATGGTATCGGTGCCGTATTCGAGCGCGTAGTCCTCCGCGTGCACGCGCCACGGCAGCTTGCCCTTCTTGCGGATCGGCACGAAGCCGCAACCGAGCCTGTCCGCCATTGCCCCGCCGAGGATGAAGCCGCGCGCCTCGATGCCGGCCACCGCATCGATCGGCGTGCCGCGATAGCGGTCCGTCATCTGTGTCAGCAAGGCCTTGAATCCCGGCCCGTCGCCGAACAGCGTGGTCACATCGCGAAACAGAATGCCGGGCTTTGGATAATCCGGGATCGTCCGCACGAGACGCTTCAGGTCAGTCATGGCTGGAAATCCGGAAGACATTGCGTGGGGGCGCGCGCTGTGGGTCAATTCATCGGCCATGCCCAACTCCCGTAGCGTTGCAACTATACGTCAAACCGTCGAAGTGGGTCACTATGCCCCCTCCAAGAGCGTAGCGCGACGGATTGGGAGCGGGCACCGCAAAGCCGGCCTTCAGTCCCAGCCCTTGCTCTGCCGGTGCTTCTTCACCGTGCTGCGCAGCTTCTTGCCTTCGACGCGGCGCTCCTTGGAGGCGCGCGTCGGCTTGGTCTTGATACGCCGCTTCGGCACGATGGTCGCCGCCGCCACCAGTTCCACCAGCCGCTCGCGCGCGTCCCGGCGGTTGGCATCCTGGGTGCGGTGACGATCGGCCTGGATGATCAGCATCCCGTCCTTGGTCATGCGGTGGCCGGCCAGCCGCGACAGCCGCGCCTTGATGGGCTCCGACAGCGACGGCGACGCGGCCACATCAAAGCGCAACTCAACCGCGGTCGAAACCTTGTTGACGTTCTGCCCGCCCGGACCTGACGAGCGCACGAAGCTCTCGGCCAGTTCATCGTCAGGGATCGACAGTGTGGGCGTGATTCGCAGCATGCGCGCATATAAGCCCAAATGCCGTGTGTGCAGAAGCCTCGACTGAGCATGCCGTGGCGCATCGAGCGGCATCCATCGTCGTGTGCGAGCCGGGCCGCAGCGACCAAGCCCAACGCGCGCCCCAACAAAGGCGGGCACCGGGACCGCTCCCCTCAACGGGCTTGCCTCCGTCCCGGCTCTGTCGGAACAATGGCTGTCACGGCCATGATCGGCGCACGCCGACCACACCCTCCGGAGCCCTCATGCGTTCAGCAACCCGCTTGCTTGCCCTCGTTCTTGCTTTCATGCTCCAGCCGTTCGCGCTGCAGGCCCAGCCGGTGGAGATCCGGATCACCAAGCAGCCCGGCCTCCTCTATCTGCCGATGATCCTGATGGAGACCGGCAAGCTCGTCGAAAAGCATGCAGTCGCCCAAGGCCTCGGCGAGGTGCGAACGAATTGGGTCACTTTCAACAGCGGCGGTGCGGCGACCGACGCACTGCTGTCCGGCAATGTTGATTTCGTCACCAGCGGCGCGTCGAACTTGCTCCTGCTGTGGGATCGCACCAAAGGCGGCGTGAAGGGCGTGGCCGCATGCGGTGGCATGCCGATGTATCTGCTGACGCGCAATCCCGCGGTCAAAACGCTGGCCGACTTCACCACCAAGGATCGCATTGCCGTTCCCACCATCAAGGTGTCCTCGCAAGCGACCATATTGCAGATGGCGGCGGAGCAGCAGTTCGGCGCCGGCCAAGCCGGCAAGCTCGATGCCATCACGCTGCAACTCGGCCACCCCGATGCGACGCTGTCGCTGTTGTCGCCATCGAGCGAGGTCAACAGCCACTTCTCGCTGCCGCCCTATCAGAACATCGCCTTGAAGGACCCCGCCGTGCACAAGGTGCTCTCGTCGGTCGACGTGTTCGGCGGCCCGGTCAACAACGCCATCGTATTCGCAACCGCGAAATTCCACGACGCGAACCCAAAGGTCATCGCAGCCGTGATGGCGGCGCTCGCGGACGCGATGGAGATGATCAAGACCGAACCACGCAAGGCCATCGATATCTACCTGACGCAGGTCAAAGAGAAGGTGACGGCCGAAGAACTCGTCGCAATGCTCAAGGAGCCGGGCGCGGTGTTTGACGTGGCACCCGTTGGCATGACGAAGTTTGCAACCTTCATGGCCAAGGCCGGCACTCTGAAGACCACGCCGGCGAGTTGGAAGGACTTCTTCTTTGCCGAGGCGCACGCGCTCAATGGCAACTGACGCCGCGCATGCATTGGCGGCCGTGTACGCGCTGCCGCACATCGACCTGGTGGCGGTGGCCGTCTTCGCGGTGACCGGCGCGCTGACCGCGTCGCGCAAAGAGATGGATATCGTCGGCTTCATCTGGCTTGGCGTCGTCACCGGCGTCGGCGGCGGCACCGTGCGCGACCTGTTGCTCGGCGTGCCGGTGTTCTGGGTTCATGAACCGCTGTTCGTCATCGTCTCAGCGCTCACGGCGGCGCTGGTGTATTTCTTCGCGCACGTACCGCAATCGCGCTATCGCGTGTTGCTGTGGCTGGATGCCGTCGGGCTCGCGTTCGTTGCGGTGGCGGGTGCCGAGAAGGGGCTC
>JANYHP010000671.1 GCA_025359005.1 Hyphomicrobiaceae bacterium
CGCAACATTTACCGCCTCAGCTCATCATCATGGGGGTCGATCCCCACGGGTGTGGGGGAGCCGCATCTCTGAGCGGACCAAATTCACCGGATTGGGGTCGATCCCCACGGGTGTGGGGGAGCCTCTGACAGGCACTGCTATTCGATATTGCGATGAAACGCAAAAGCGAGAGTAGAACAATCAACGATTTCAAAGAGCAAAATACGCGTGTCGTGAACGGGTTCTACAATCGAATTTAAGTGTCGGTTGTAAAATACTTCATCTACACTCGATTAACGATGATGATGCCATCGGCGTCTACAAGTGTCTTGGCGGGCACCCCAAGGGTCAGGATCTTTTGCCCGCCTGGAGCGCCGGCCTCGCGCCAAGTCATAACAATAGAAGCGCGATCCTCGCTCTGCGCACCGACCGTCGCGTTGACATCGAACCAACCCGACAGCACGTCCCAAACGCGCTCCCGCACGCCTTTGCTCATGAGCGGGCTTGTGTAACAACCAGGGGCGATCTCAAGCATGACGGATGCCAGAAATCCACGATAGCGGGCGGCAACATTGCGTGTCACCACTATGGTCATCGGCATGCAGAATCCTTAGACAGGCGGCGGTGCTGACGCCGATCCACTCACGCTGCCGGAGCCTGGCTTCGGGTCGTCGAACAGCTGTTTGATGCGGTCGATCATCTTATCAATCAGTTGCACCTTGCGCATCTCCAAGCCAGCTCTCTTGCGTGTCGTGCGCTCGATGTTTTCCTCGGGCTGCTTATCGACATGGGCAGCCGCGCCGAATGCGACCGGCACGGTAAACTCGTCGCGGAACAAGTCGGCGATGTCGAGTACAAATGACTGGCCGGAATCCTCGTGGATGAAGCCGAGCTGGGGGATTGTACCCGTCGCTGACACGGCTATGGCGGCTGCGGCTTCAACAGCGCTGGCGGCGTGGTTGAGGGCCTGATTGGGGAGATCGGCAGCGAGTGGATTTGCACGATCATAGCGGCGGCCGCTCCATTTAATCTTAAATCGGTCAGCCTGCAGTTTGTACATCTGTTTGACGCGAGCGCCTTCGATGCCCCGCAAAGACGCGATGTCTGACGCTGGTAGAATTTCGCCGAGTCGCCAAGCATACATGCGCCGTGCCACATCGAGCCGAGTGCCATCGGCATCGGCCCACACGCGGGCCTGTCGACGGGCGAGACCGGACTGATCAGGAATCAGCGGCGGTGCAGTATAGGCCCGCACCCCGTCGTCGCCGACTGCGACAATGGCGGTGCCGTGGCGGGCGCATAGCCTCAGCGCATCGTGGCTGACGGTACTGCCGGGGCCGAGCAGAACCATCGACACCATCTGAAATGGGATGGCAAAATCGCCATTTGGTAGCGCATCGTTTGCTTCCGCTGCTCCGGGCCTAACAAAACGCAAGGTACCATCCTCAACCGTGAGGGCACCGCGCGAAAGCCAGATCAGACCATTGCGATCCTTGTGGGGGATGCGCGCGGTTTCCAGACCCAAGCGGCCTTTGAGCATAGTCAGCCCTCCATCGCGGGGCGGCCCGAGTGACGAAGCAGCAACATGCCATAGCCATAAGCCTTGTGGCGGCCGATACCGCTCGCCAGTAGGCTGGCGAACGCGGTGGCGTCGGTGATCGTCAATTCGCCGTGAAAGATCACGTCGGGACCTTCGTTGGTGTCGCCAGCGCGCGCCAGCCGCGAGCGCACGAACCCGTGCATGATTGTGCGCTCTGCGTCGAGGCATGCCGCGCTCTTGACGCGCGCGGTCAACCAGTCACGGTAGACGAGTTCGCGCGCGCGCCCAGCGTCAAGCATGCCAGACGGAATATGCTCGCCGTTGACGATCCTTGGGGGGCTATCAGGATATTTGCGCTGCGCCTCGACGAAAAATGCATCGAGTTCGGCGCCAACTTTGTATGGCTTTGCAGGATTTCGCGGATTGGGCAACGCTGTCTTGATGCGTACGCTGGCGCGCACGCGCACGTCAAAACCGAGGCGGCGGCCAACTGTCCAATTGGTTGGCATGGCCTTGATTGCG
>JANYHP010000653.1 GCA_025359005.1 Hyphomicrobiaceae bacterium
CAATCCGCAATTGAGTTGCTTGCAACTCCGGAGCAAACAGTTGCCGGTATTAGTTCGGTAGCGCAGTCCGGTCTCGGGTTCGCCGATATCGTCAAGAGCAAGATGTCAGCGGTGAGCTCGGCAATTGGCGATCATATCGTAGAAGCTCATGTGAACGCGCTTTCAGCCATGGTCAAGGTCGGTGGCCAAGTGATGCATGCCTTGGGTTTCAGTGGTCGCCCCGCTCCTGGTCAGACGCCGGCACGCATGGCTCAAGCTCTAGAATCGCGTGAACCTACTTCGGGGTCCTCAACATACATGGGGTTCGCAACGTCAGCAGGTGGATCAGCTCAAAAACTGATCAAAGTGGTTGCAATCGGGACTGCTAAGAATGTGGCAGTACCACTTAGTGGCAGATTGTCGGAGCAAACGCCAACGTCTGGCCCTACTGTAACGCCACCACCCCATCTACAGAATGCCAAACCGGTGAGGACATGCTAATCCTTCCAACGGATGGCGGACGAGTCGACGACGATCAATCCCATGCCCAGTGCTCATTGTAGCCAAGGATTTCGTCATCGCTGCGCGTGTCCAGAGTGGGCAGCGCGGTGACGCGCTCGATGATGGCGCGAACTTTCGCTTCGTCGAACGGACGGCGGCGTGCGATCGTGACGCCGAGAGCTTTGGCGCGCGCCTCCACGGCTTCTTTCACCACGGCGTCGAGCGTCTTGCCGGTCTTAATGGCGACGAGCCGCGCAAGCTCCTCCACTTCGTTCGGGATATGCAAAGTCATGGTTCACTCCTCGGCCGGGACCATATCACACCCAACAGAAAATCGGTAGTGCCTTGATATGGCGTTGTAATCCTTGCCGGTTGCGCGTCAGTCATACCGGTAGTCTGGCTGGCGATAGTCATCAACGGTCCATCGCCGCGCGCAGGGCACAAACATGAGCGCACCGCCTCGTCACAGGCTGCGGTGGATCTGCAGGTTTCATGAGGTTCTCCTTTTCTTGTTGTTGTTGTGAGAAAACTGGCCGCCACGGAACTCCGCAGCAGACAGCCACCAGAAGGCCGAAGGGCCTTTGTGGTTTGGGGTCCAGACCGCCCAGACATAGCGGTGCTTGGTGAAATACTCGGGTGCCGGACCGTAACGATGTGAAGGCCAGCAGACGATGTCGTCGATGGCATAGAGACGTGCAGGCGGTTTTTCCTTCCACCACTCGGTGCGGCGGCGATGCGAGAGCGAAGACAGGTTGAGCAGCATGGCAACTGTGCCGCCGGTCTGTGCGGCGAAGCGAAGCGCTTTTTCGGCAAACGCGTCGGCCAATCCTGCCCCGTAGGGCGGATTGGTGACGATGTGCTTTGCGCGCGGGCGCAGTTCTTTCAGGAAGTCGATGCCGGAAATGCCGAAGCCGTATTCGACGAGGTCGGTAGCGACGACTTTGTGTCCTGTATCTGCGAGCACCTTGGCGATCGCGCCTTCTCCGCACGCAGGTTCCCAGATCGATCCCTCGAACTTTTCGACAGACAGCAGTGCGCGTGTCGCTTCGGGCGGCGTGGGATAGAATTCATTCGGGATGCGGCTCGGATTAATGCGGTTTGCACCACTCGGCGCACTCGCATTCCGGCGCGAGCCCGTGCCGATGATGATACTGGAATGCATCATGGCATCACCTCCCGCAAAAACGGAAAAGCCTCGTCAAGCAGATTGATGATGCGCTTCGGGAGATAATCACGCGGAGCGTCGTAACCGAGATTGATATCTTCGGGAATGATCTCCTTCCCCTTCTTGGTCCGGATCGAGGTGATTGTGACATTGTGCATGCCCCAGGGCTCGGTCGTGACCGTATAGCCGCGTTTGCGCAGTGCTTCTGCGACGTGCTCGGTCATGACGATGCCATCGCCATCGCCGAAGCCGAATTTGTCAAAAGCTTCTTCCCAAGACCAGGAATGGGGTTCTCCGCAAGTCGGACACGTGGTGATGCTCATGGGCGCACCTCGCACTCGGTTGGGGCCGCATTCGCGATGGCAACGTCGATCGTGTGCGCCACCGTGTACTTGTCATGCGGCGGACAATCGAACCGGCGACCGGAACGCAGGATCGCGTATCTTGCGAGCTTCAGAGCCTCGATCAGCGCCGCATAGCGGCGCCTTTCGAGGGTGATGATGGGAGCGGTCCCGGTCATGCGATGCCTCCATTACGGTAGGCATCGAAGTCGAAACCGCGGTTAGAACGCGGGTCACCATCGCAGATGACGGTGAGGATTTCGGACGCATCCTCGTCGGTGTCATCGACGAGGAGATAGCGGTCATCCGGATAGCGGCTGTTGACGTGGGAGTTCAGCATTAGAAGCCTCCTTCGATGGCTGGCGCATTGGCATCGTCAGCGGTTGCGGCCTCGGCCGCGTCTGGGACACGCAGCACCAGTTCCGCGCCGTTGAGCGGCAGATAATCGAGTTTGAGGTTGAAGCCCTTGCCGTCCTTATGGGACCAGGCTGCGCCGATTTCTTGCCAGCGGGATTTCTCGCCGCGTTTCGTAACCGCATAGGCGCGGTGCGTTGGTTTGTTGGATGGGTTTGTCATGATGTGACCTTTCTTCTTCGTGCTTCGAGGACCGGAATTGGCGACCTCGTTGCCGTTTGTCCATTCACAGCGCACGCATCCCGGTCACACGAGAAAATTGCTGGGGGACCGCGAGTTTGTGCTTGAGGGCGGATGCCCTTGCGACGCCTGGCGCGGGGCCCCCGTGACCTGTCACGGGGCGCGCAAGCACAAAGTCGTGGTGGGTCCTGCCATTTTGTCGTTGAAGCGCGGCCGCCATTAAAGGCGTAAGCCGGCGGCCGCTGCGTCCGCCCTGGATGCGGCGGTGTGAGACAAGCAAGGCAACATCAGAGGTCGCAAAAGACGGACATCGGCATCGGAGAAGAATGGGTGGGAGCAGCGACGAAACTGTCACAACGAAGTAAACGCTAGCATCTAGCCTGCGTGCGGTTTGCGGCAGCGGAAGCCAGATGGCTGGTGCGACGGGCTGACGAAGGAGAAGGCTGATGAGTGAATTCGAAGACCTGCTGCAAAAGGCGCTGCTGCGCGGCGTTGCCGGGCAGCCGAGCGCGCTCGTCGATGCCATGTGGCTCGAGCCGGCAAAGCTCACCGGACCCGAATGGCAGTATCGCAATGCGGCAGAACAGATCGGCGGACTCGTACTCGGCTACCGCGATGGCCGCGGGGTCGGATCGCTCGACAACCGGCATGTGTTGACCGTCGCCGGTTCGCGCGGCGGCAAAGGCGTCTCCCTCATCGTGCCCAATCTGCTGCTCTACGACGGCTCGGTGCTGGCCATCGACCCCAAGGGCGAACTCGCGCGCATCACCGCACGGGCGCGGCGGCAGAAGGGTCAGAAAGTGGTGGTGCTCGACCCGTTCAAGGAAAGCGGCGCTACGCCGTCAGGCCAGTTCAACCCGCTGGACGAGCTCGATGCCACGCATCCCAATGTGAAAGACGATGCTGCGCTGATCGCGGACGCGCTGATCATCAGCAATGATCGCGACCCACATTGGACGGATAGTGCGCGCATCCTTATCAAGGCGCTTATTCTCTACACGTTGACACTGCCGGAGGGTGAGCGTCACCTGATCACCGTGTGGAAGCTGCTGGCCGGCACGCACCCTGCCGTGGTGCGGGTGGCGACAAAAGCGGAGGTCAGCAAGCGAGCGGCGCTATTCAGGCTGATGCAGAACTGCACGGGCGTATTCGACGATGCGGTTTCCGGGGCTGGTTCCAATTTTGGTCAGATGGCGGACCGCGAGTTGGCTTCGGTGTTCTCGACGGCGCTAACCCAGCTGGAATTCCTCGACAGCAATGCCATGGCCGATGTGCTGCAAGGTAGTGACCTGAAACTGTCCGAGCTCAAATCGCAAAAAGTAACGCTTTACCTGTGCCTCCCCGCTACGCGCATGGGCACACATGCGCGCTGGCTACGCGTCATCATCAACCTGGCGCTAGTTGCGTTCGAACGGACGAAGGTGCCGGTCGATATTCCGGCGCTGATGGTGCTCGATGAATTCGCGGTGCTTGGCCACATGAAATCCATCGAGGTTGCGGCCGGGTTGATGGCGGGCTTTGGCGTCAAGCTATGGGTGGTCCTGCAGGACGTGACGCAGATCAAGCGGCTCTACAAAGAGAGCTGGGAGACATTCATCGGCAATGCCGGCGTGACGACGGCGTGGTCGAATTCCGATAAGTCGACGCTGGACTATCTGTCGGAAAAGCTCGGCCAGACCGGCGTGCGGTTGCAGCACTCCAACGACATCACGCCGCATCAGCGTCTCAGCGGAGCGCGCGGTCAGCGCGAAGAGCTGCGTGTGCAGCGGCTTGCAGCGTCCCACGAGCTCGAGCAAATGCTGGAACGCGGCAAGCGGCGCATCCTAGTAATAGCTGCTGGACAACCCCCAGTCATCCTGCAGCGGGCGCTCTATTACGAGGATCCGCACTTCGCCGGCATGTTCGACCGGTAGCGGGATAGGTCGTCGGGGCTGCGCTTATGCGGCGCATTCCCCGCACGTGGTGGGCGGCAATGAGCGACGAGCATCAGCGCCTGCTGCGCAACGCCAGCGTTTGCTGAGCTTCCGGAAACTCTGCTCTTGCAATATATAGGTCTATGTACTATAGTTCTTGGGACGGGAGAGCTGCGCGTTGAGGATTTACAAGACCAAGACCTTTAGACGGTTTCAGCGAAAGGAAAGTATGGCGGATGCTGCGTTATGCGAGGCCGTGAAACGCGCCGAGGAGGGTTCGGTTGATGCCAAGCTCGGTCGTAACCTCATCAAGCAGCGGGTGGCGCGGGAAGGGGCTGGCCGGCGTAGTGGGTTTCGCACCATCATTGCGTATCGGGTCGGCATGCGGGCTGTGTTCATCTATGGCTTTGCCAAGAGCAAAGAGGACAACATAACCGCTGCTGACGAGCAGGATCTGGCGAATGCCGGGGCGCTGTTGCTGGGACTTGATGCGGACGGCATTGAAACGCTGATCGTTGAAGGAGAATTGTGGGAGGTCGAATGCGATGAAGAAGAATAAGACCAAATTTCGCAGTCCCGTGGCCGAGGCCATGCACGAGACGGTGCGTGGCATGCATCGCCTTGGGCTGGTGGATAAGAAAACCATGCGCGAATTCGACGTGCGCTGCTTGACCAGCGTTGAGGATTTGACGGCGGCGGATATCGTCGCGATGCGT
>JANYHP010000654.1 GCA_025359005.1 Hyphomicrobiaceae bacterium
CTGCGGCACGTCGTGGCGGACGCCGGCGACGGAGACGTGGTGCTCTTGCATGGCCTGCAGGAGGGCTGCCTGCGTCTTGGGGCTGGCGCGGTTGATTTCGTCGGCCATCAGCAACTGGGCGAAGATGGGGCCTTTGATGAAGCGGAACGAGCGCTTGCCGCCGGCGCCTTGCGCGTCCTCCAGCACTTCCGAGCCGACGATGTCGGACGGCATCAGGTCGGGCGTGAACTGGATGCGCTTGGCGTCGAGCCCCAGGACCTTGCCGAACGTCTCGACCATCAGCGTCTTGGCGGTGCCGGGCACGCCGATCAGCAGCCCGTGGCCACCCGACAGCACCGTGATCAAGACCCGCTCGATCACCTGCTCCTGGCCGAACACAACCTTGCCGACGGCCTGCTTGGCGCGCGCCATCTTGGCGGCGGCGGCCTCGATGCGGGGTACGATGTCGGTGGTGGTCTCGACGACAGTGCTCATGGATCAGGGCTCTCTTTTGTTTGTCGCTTCCGACTCCGGTAACCCGGAGCCGGCCGGAAGCGACGATGCAGGCAGGAAACGACGAAGTTGGCAGTTATGGAACGAAGTGACGTGCGGGCCGGAGCCAGTTGGGGGATGCGGCAGGCGGGCAGGCGGCTTTTTTTGTGCGGGCTGGTGGGCGGCAGTGTCGGGGCAAACTTGGTTAGATTATGAACACGGGATAGGCGGCCGTACCATTATAACAGAGGTTGGACGTGGGGGGATTAAACTGTCGTAATCAAGCCGCGAGCGCTTGGGCGATGCCGATGCCCCCCGAATAATGGGCGCTTGCTTCGGCCGCCGCCGCGAAGTTGGTCAACAAACGGAGTTAAAGTGTGACTTATCCCCTCGAAACGTCAATTGGCGCCGAACGGCTGCCGGAGCTCCCCGAGGACCAGTGGAGCGCCGAGCAGCGTGCAGCAGTCGCCGAGTTCAGCGCCGGACGGGGATATGCGCCGCTGGGGCCCTTCTGGGTGATGCTGCACTCGCCGGACGTGATGCTGCGCGCCAAGGCGATGGGCGACTACCTCCGCTACAAGAACCGGCTGCCGCGCGACATCTCGGAGATGGTGATCCTGCAGACCGCGCGGGGCTGGAGCCAGAGCTTCGAGTTCGTCCAGCATACGAAATTCGCGGCCGAGGCAGGGTTGCCGGCGGCGGTGATCGACGCCATCGCAGACGGGCGGCGGCCCGAGGGGCTGGCGGGAGCGCATGCGGCGGCCTACGACTTTACGGCTGAACTGGCCGCCAACAAGCGCGTGTCAGATGCCACCTACGCGCGGGCAGTAGCAGCCTTTGGCGAGCCGGGCGTCATCGATCTGATCGGCGTGCAGGGCTACTACACGTTCCTGGCTATGATGATGAACGTCGCGCGGACGCCGGTGCCGGCAGGCAGCCAGAGGCTGGCACGGTGGCCGGAGGGGTGAGGGAGCACAGTGCGCGCCGAGGCGCTGGCTGAGGGTATCGTGACGGGACATCCGGATATGCCGGCGTTCACGTTCAGCCCGACCCAGATCGGCGCCATCATCGCCTATATCAAGAGCCTGCCGAAGTGACCGTCGATAGCCGTGCCGCCCCTCGCCGAACGCTGCATAACGATCGCCGCCGCCCGCATGCACAATCGCTGGGCATCCGCCAGCCGCAATTTTCGCGGGCTGGCCGCAAAAAGCGCTTGTCGGGGCCGGGGGCGGGGCGCCACACTCGCCCCCATGAAGAGCCCGCCTGTCTCAGCCATTTCCGTCAAGGGTCTCACCAAGCGCTTCGGGGCGCTGGACGTCCTGCGTGGCATCGACTTCGCGGCGGCGGACGGCGAGGTGATCGCTATCATCGGCTCATCAGGCTCGGGCAAGTCGACGCTGCTGAGGTGCATCAACCTGCTCGAGATCCCGGACGCTGGCGAAGTGATCATCGGCGGCGAGACGATCGGCATGACGCGCCTGCGCGACGGCTCGCAGCGGCCCGCCGACCGCGCCCAGGTCGATCGCATGCGCCAGTCGCTCGGCATGGTGTTCCAGAGCTTCAACCTGTGGTCCCATCTAACGGTGCTCGAAAACGTTACCGAGGCGCCGGTGCACGTGCAGAAGCGGCCGAAGGCCGAGGTCACGCAAGAAGCGCGCGCGCTGCTCGCCAAGGTCGGCATTGCGGAGAAGGCGGATCAATACCCGGCGCAGATTTCCGGCGGCCAGCAGCAGCGCGCGGCGATCGCGCGGGCGTTGGCCATGCGACCGCGCGTGATGCTATTCGACGAGCCGACATCCGCGCTCGATCCGGAACTGGTGGGCGAGGTTCTGCGCGTCATCCGGGCGCTGGCCGAAGAGGGCCGCACGATGCTGCTCGTCACCCATGAGATGGGCTTTGCGCGCGAGGTGGCGAACCGCGTCATTTTCCTCCACCACGGCGTCATCGAGGAAGATGGGCCGCCTGACCAGGTCTTTGGCCATCCGAAATCCGAGCGCTGCCGGCAGTTTCTGTCGAGCCAACTCAGAGCCTGAACCCATTTTTGCACCGCAGTCACACAAGGAGAAAATGTCCATGACCACACGATCAAAACTGCTTGGCATCGCCGCCGCGCTCGCTGTCGCCGTCTCCGCGACTTCGGCCTTCGCACAGGCGCGCAAGGTCAAGTTCGCGACCGAAGGCGCCTATCCGCCGTGGAACCTTACCAACGCGCAAGGCAAGCTCGAGGGCTTCGAAATCGATCTCGGGGCGGAGTTGTGCAAGAAGGCGAAACTCGAGTGCGAATTCGTGGCGCAGGACTGGGAAGGCATCATTCCGTCGCTGGTCGCCAAGAAGTACGACGCGATCATGGCCGGCATGAACATCACGCCGAAGCGTGAGGAAACG
>JANYHP010000022.1 GCA_025359005.1 Hyphomicrobiaceae bacterium
GCGATCGAAACCGGAAAGCTGCACGATCCCTTCGCGGGCGATCTGCAACGGCTCGCGGCTTCTGGCTCGGTCGGGTATGGCCATGCGGGGCTCACGTACTCTGGAAAGATCGAATACCGGCACGACGAAACGCCGATCCGCGAGCGGGAGACCTGGCTCGCCTACAACACGCTGTCGGCCAAGATGAGCGAAGACTGGCGCTTCGTCGGCAAGCTGAATGGTGCGCTCAATACCAAGACGAGCGGCGATTTCGTCGACGGCGACTTCTTTGAAGCAACCACGGGGTTCGCCTATCGCCCGGCCAAGAACGACCGGCTGAACATGCTGTTCAAGCACACCTACTTCCAGGACGTGCCGAGCCCCGGGCAGATCCTGCCGGGCGGGCTGGCGCTTGGCTACGCGCAGCGCAGCCAGGTGTTGGCGGTGGATGCGGCCTACGACGTGCTGCCGTGGCTGACGCTTGGGGGCAAGTATGCATTCCGCATCGGCGAGTTGAAGGATCGGGTGCTCGACGGGCCATGGTTCGATGCGCGGGCGCAGCTGGCGATCGTGCGGCTGGATATCAAGGCCATCCAGGAATGGGATCTGCTGGCGGAACTGCGGAGCCTCGACAGCTCGACGGCATCGGATCGCAAGACCGGCGCGCTGGTGGGGGTCTACAAGCACATCAACGACAACTTCCGCATCGGCGTGGGCTACAACTTCACCGAATTCTCCGACAACCTGACGGACCTCTCCAACAAGAGCCGGGGCGTGTTCGTCAACGGGCTGGCGAAGTTCTGAGAATGGGAACCGGGAGCCCCGTGTGCTCCCGGTTGGAGAGGCCAAGGGGCGGTCATTCCGGGTTGACTACGGGGGACGGGCGGGATTTTCGGTGCTTGGCCGCTGCAGAGGAAAAATCTACCTAATCGGCCGCGCATTGGAAACAAATTCTATTTTTCTCGGTTAAGAGCAGACATTGTTGGAAAAATTTGCTATTGCAGGCGCTCTCAGGGTTTGGAGCGTGCGATGCAGCAAAATGCGCCCGTGGCGTTTGAAGCCGGCGACGACGAGCAATTTCTCACGCTGACCGTTTCGCTGGGCGATGGCGGCCACTTCGCGCCGCCGGCGGCGGTCGGGTTTCGCGTGATGGAATTGATCCGCATGTTCGGCTTGCCGATCAAGGCGGAGTGCGGCGGCGCGTGTGTGTGCTCGACGTGCCACGTGCGGGTGCCGGAGGCGTGGCGCGCGCTGCTGCCGCCGCCGAGCGCGGAAGAACTCGCCAAGCTCGACGAAATTCCGGGCGCCGACGATACCTCGCGGCTGTCGTGCCAATTGATCATGACCGACGCTCTCGACGGGCTCGAGGTCGAGGTGCAACCCGACAGTCTCAATCGAGAGGCCTCGTGGGCGGCCGGCTGAGCCGAAGCGGCGCTGGCGCGCAACGTTCGATAACCAATTCTAGCAAAGGCTGATTGTTCCATGCCGAGCATCGTAACCGCCAACGACCTTCGATCCGGAGCCGTCGTCTATCTGACGGGCGCGGGTGGATGGGTTTGTGACCTACCGCACGCCACGGTGGTGGACGGCGCTGATGCGTTGAAGGGCCTCGAAGCCCTCGCGCTCGCGTCGGTCGAGCGCAACGAAGTGACGGCCGTCTACGCGTTCGACGTTCGTCTGGTCGAGGGCTTGCCTGAACCTGTTTCGGTGCGCGAGCGCATTCGCGCCGCTCACGCACCAACCGTCTGAGGAGTTGATCCGATGTATCGCTACGACGCGTTCGACCAAGGTTTTGTTGCCGAGCGGGCCAGTCAGTTCCGCGATCAGGTGTCGCGGCGGCTGGCCGGCGATCTGACGGAAGAGCAGTTCAAGCCCTTGCGGCTGCAGAATGGGCTTTATCTGCAGCTGCATGCCTACATGCTGCGCGTGGCGGTGCCCTACGGCGTGCTGTCGGGTGGGCAGCTGCGGCGGCTGGCGGTGATTGCGCGGCGGTGGGACCGTGGGCTCGGCCATTTCACAACACGGCAGAATATCCAGTTCAACTGGATCAAGCTGGAGGATACACCGGACATCATCGATGCGCTGGCAGAGGTTGGGATGCACGCCATCCAGACCAGCGGCAATTGCATTCGCAATGTGACGGCAGACCCGGACGCGGGGGTGGCGGTCGACGAGATCGAGGACCCGCGCGTGTGGGCCGAGGCCATGCGCCAGTGGTCGACGATCCATCCGGAATTCACGTTCATGCCGCGCAAGTTCAAGATCGCAATTTCGGGCGCGCTGGAGGATCGTGCGGCGGTGCTGTTCCACGACGTGGGACTCAGAATCGTGAAAGGCAAAGGCGGTGCGACGGGGTTCCGCGTCTATGTCGGCGGCGGCCAGGGCCGCACGCCCTATGTGGCGCAGGAGATTGCGGCGTTCGTGCCGCGCGATGAAATCCTCTCGTATCTCGAAGCGATCATGCGCGTCTACAATATGCATGGCCGGCGCGACAACATCTACAAGGCGCGCATCAAGATCCTGGTGAACGCGCTGGGCATCGACGAGTTCCGGCGCCAGGTGGAGGCCGAGTGGGCCACGCTCGACAAGGCGGCGATCAATCTACCGGCCGCGGAGCTGGCACGCATTGCCGAACACTTCGCGGCAAAGCCACTGGTGAAGCATCCGGCCAAGGCGCCGAAGGTCGAGGCACGGCGTAAATCGGACGCGGCGTTCGCACGCTGGATGCGGTTGAATGTGCTGCCGCACCGCGTGCCGGGCTACGCCATCGTCAATATTTCGCTGAAGGAGCCGGGCATGATCCCGGGCGACATTTCGGCCGACCAGATGGAGACGGTGGCCGAACTCGCCGAGCGCTTTGGCGGTGACGAGCTGCGCGTCACGTATCAGCAGAACCTGGTGTTGCCGACGGTTGCGGTTGGCGATCTCGATACGGTCTATGACGCGCTGATCGAAGCCGCGCTGGCGACTGCCAACACCGAACTGATCACCGACATCATCGCCTGCCCGGGGCTCGATTATTGCAATCTGGCGAACGCGCGGTCGATCGGCATCGCGCAGGATATCGCCAAACGGTTCGCCGATCCTGAGAAGGCGGAGGCAATCGGACCGCTGCGTCTCAACATTTCAGGTTGCATCAATGCATGCGGGCATCATCATGCCGGCAACATCGGCATTCTCGGAGTCGATAAGAAGGGCACGGAGCACTACCAGATCACGTTGGGCGGCAGTCCGAAAGACGATGCCGAGGTGGGCGATATCGTGGGGCCGAGCTTCACTGCGGAGGCTTTGCCGGGCGCCGTTGAGACGGTGGTTGCGACGTATCTGGAGCGTCGTCTCACACAGAGCGAAACGTTCCTCACGGCCTACCGACGGCTCGGCAAGTTGCCGTTCCGTGAGGCGCTGTATGGGCCGGAAAAGCCGCGGCGCGCGGCGGCCAGCGAACTGGAGATTGCCAATGTCTGAACCGGCACCCTTGCTCGCGCCGTTGAAGCCAGAGCAGATCGCGGCCCGCTATTGGCGTGAGGGCCAGTTCGGAACCGATCCGTGGCGCAGTTATGCCGATGGCGAGCCGGTTTCCGGCGATGGACGTGCGATCGTGTCGCTGGCGCGGTGGCGCGCCGAAGGTGCAGCGCTTGCAGCGATCGGTCCGCGGCTCGGTGTCCGGCTGGCGGCTGCGGACGGGCTGGACGGGCGCGTGGATGAGTTGCTGTCGCTGGGACTCGTCGTGCTGCCGTTTCCGAAGTTCACGGACGGGCGTGCGTACTCGGCGGCGCGCCGTCTCAGAGATGCGGGCTTCGTTGGAGAAATCCGCGCGACGGGTGATGTGCTGCTGGACCAGATGCCGTTGATGCTGCGGTCGGGTTTCGATGCGTTCGAGATCTGCCATGCGGCGACGGTGCGTGGGCTCGAAAAGGCGCCGATTCCGGCGGTGCAACGCGTTTATCAGGCGGGAAGCGAGGGCGCAGCGTCGGCGTGGCGCTCGCGTCGTGTGGTGGCGGGCGCGCAGTGAGCAGTGAGATGGCCAAAAGCGGAATCGTTGCCATGACACAGCAAGCCAAGTCGCAGCAGAGTGGTGCGCAGCGTGCAGTTGCGCCGCAATCGCCGGGCGATGTCAGCGTGCTTGCTGAGCAACTGGCGACACTGGCAACACTCGATCAGCGGATCGCGTTGCTGCGAGCGACGGTAGGCGGGCGCATCGCGTTCAGCACCAGTCTTGGTCTTGAGGATCAGGCGATTTTGCACGGCATTGCCGCGTCGGGCGCTGACATCGATGTGTTCACGCTGGATACGGGGCGGCATTTTCCGGAAACGCTCGATCTCATCGCGGTGAGTGAGCAGCGCTTCGGGTTGAAGATCCGCGTCGTTGCGCCGGAGGCTGCCGACGTCGAGCGCCTGGTGGCGCGCGATGGCATCAATGGATTTCGCTCAACGATCGCGGCGCGGGTTGCCTGCTGCGAGGTGCGCAAGGTGCGGCCGTTGCACCGCGCGCTTGACGGCGCGGCCGCGTGGATCACTGGGCTGCGGCGTGCGCAATCGGCGGGGCGGGCGGATGTGCCGTTTGCCGAGACCGATCGCGCGATGGGGTTGATCAAGCTCAACCCAATTGCTGACTGGACTTTGGCGATACTCGAAACCTACGTCGCGAGCAACGACGTGCCCGTCAATGCGCTGCATGCGCGCGGATTTCCGTCGATCGGTTGCCAGCCGTGCACGCGCGCGATCCGGCCCGGCGAAGACATCCGCGCCGGGCGCTGGTGGTGGGAAAACGAGGACGGCAAAGAATGCGGCCTGCACAACAATCCAAATCGGAAGGTGGCACGCGCATGACACGGCCTCTCTCGCATCTCGACATTCTGGAAGCGGAAAGCATCCACATCTTTCGCGAGGCTGCGGCGCAGTTCCGCAAGCCGGTGCTGCTGTATTCTATCGGCAAGGACTCGACTGTGCTGCTGCATCTGGCGCGCAAGGCGTTCTATCCGCAGAAGCCACCGTTTCCGCTGCTGCACGTCGATACGACGTGGAAGTTCCGCGACATGATCACGTTCCGTGACCGGGCGGTCGCCAAGCTCGGGCTCGATCTGATCGTGCACACCAATGCGGAGGGCGTCGCACGCGGCGTCGATCCGGTGCGTTTTGCGCCGTCGCTCTACACGGATGTGATGAAGACGCAGGCGCTGAAGCAGGCCCTGGATCTGCATGGTTTCGACGGCGCCTTCGGTGGCGCGCGTCGTGACGAAGAGGCGAGCCGGGCGAAGGAGCGTGTGTTCTCGTTCCGCGCGCCGGGCCATCGCTGGGACCCGCGCAAGCAGCGCCCGGAAATGTGGCGCCTGCTGAACGGACGTCTCGGTACGGGCGAGACCGCGCGCGTGTTTCCGCTGTCGAATTGGACGGAACGGGACGTGTGGCGCTACATCCTGCGCGAAAAACTCGAGGTGGTGCCGCTGTATCTGGCGGCGGAACGGCCAACGGTGCTGCGCGACGGGCAACTCCTGGTGCTCGACGACGACCGGATGCCGTTGCGCGACGGCGAGCGCGCGGTGACGCGGCGCGTGCGGTTCCGGACGCTCGGGTGCTGGCCGCTGACGGCTGCGATCGAATCGTCGGCCGATACGCTGGAGGCGGCGGTGGCGGAAACCATGACGTCGGCCACGTCCGAGCGGCAGGGCCGGCTGATCGATCACGATCAGGCCGGCGCCATGGAACGTAAAAAGCAGGAAGGCTATTTCTGATGCGGGCGACAGTTCTCAGAAAGCCGCGCGACGCACACGCGGATGCGGTTGCGGTAAAGGCGTCCGCGGCACAGACGGCGCGGGCGGCGGTGCTGCGCGATCTCGATGGCGTGGTGCATATCCTGACGTGCGGCTCGGTCGACGACGGCAAGTCGACGCTGATGGGCCGTCTGCTGTGGGACGCGGCGGATCTGCCGGAGGATACGCGCGCGAACCTCGTGGCGCAGGCGGGCCCGGGCGGGCAACCGGATGTGAGCCTGCTGGTGGATGGCCTCGTCGCCGAGCGCGAACAGGGCATCACGATCGACATCGCGTGGCGCTATTTCGATGCGCAGCAGCGGCGGTATGTGATCATCGACAGTCCCGGCCATGAGCAGTACACGCGCAACATGGCGTCGGGTGCGTCGCATGCGGACGTGGCGATCATGCTGGTGGATGCGCGGCACGGCGTGAAGCGGCAGACACGGCGGCACGCGGCTATTCTCGATCTGGTCGGCATCCGTCGCGTCATTCTCGCGGTCAATAAGATGGATCTGGTGGACTGGTCGGAGGATCGGTTCCGGGCCATCGAGGCGGATTTCAAGGCGGTAACGGCGCGGTTCGGCTTCATCGAAGCGCAGGCGCTGCCAGTGGCGGCCAAAAGCGGCGACAACGTCGCGCGGCGCTCTGTGGAGATGGACTGGTATGGCGGCCCGACGCTGCTCGACGTGTTGGCTCGCGTGCCGAGCCGCGGGCGGGCGGCGGGTGGCGCGTTCCGCATGCCCGTGCAGACGGTGGTGCGCGGCGAGACGGATTTTCGTGGGTTAGCGGGCACGGTCACGTCGGGCCGCGTGGCGGTGGGCACGGTGGTGGTCGACAGTGCGAGCGGGCGGCGCGCGACGGTCAAGCGCATCGTGACGATGGATGGCGACCTGGACGCTGCGGTCTCCGGGCAGGCGATCGTGCTGCAACTGGATCATGATATCGACGTGTCGCGCGGCGCGGTGCTGGCGGGCGAGGAAAATTTACCGACGATGGCGCACAGCCTCGACGCGCGGCTGGTGTGGCTGTCGAACGTGGCGTTCGATGCCGATCACGGCGTGCTGCTGCGGACGGCCACGGATCTGGTGCCGCTGGCGAGCATCACCATGCGGTCGCGGCTCAATCTCGAGACGATGGCTGAAAGCACGGGTACGATCTGCGAACCCAACGACATCGTGCTGGCTGATCTGGTCCCGGCACGGCCGGTGGCGCTCGACCGGTTCGTGGACAATCGCGATACGGGCAGCTTCGTGCTGGTGGACGCGCTGACCGGCGATACGCTGGCGGGCGGGGTTGTGTCTGGCCTCGTCGGACAGGCGTTGGCGGCGGAGGCGGGGCAGTTCGTGCTGACGGACGCGGTGCTGGCACGCGGTGTGTGCGCTGGCGTCGCCGTCGGCTCGCCAGAGTTCCGGCGCCGCGCCGATGAGGTGGCGCTTATTCTGAAGGCTGCCGGCGTGGTGGCAAGGCTCGACGGCGGCGGACGGTAGGGTCGGCGCCGAAGGTGGATGGCGACCCCGGCTGGACTCGAACCAGCGACCTGCCGCTTAGAAGGCGGCTGCTCTATCCAGCTGAGCTACGGGGCCTGCGCGTGTTGTGGGATATGATGCGCTGCAGCGCGAGGGTCTTAGCATGATCGCTTCTGTGGCACCAACTGCGGCGTCATTGCCGCCCGTGGTCAGTGGGTCCAGCTGCCGATGCGGCCGAACTTGAAATTCTCGCCGTAGGACTTGCGGATGGGCTTTCTCACCTGCGGCTCGGAGACGCTGTAGGCGATGCCATTGCGCTCGGCGTAGGCGATCGCTTCGTCCTTGGTGGCAAACGACAAGAGCACCTGTTGGGCGGTGTCACCAGAGCTGGTGTAGCCCATCAGCGGATCGATCTCGCGCGCGGCCGCGGGTTCGGGCTGGAGCACCCACTCTTCAGTGCGTGACGTGCCTGATTGCATGGCGGTTTTGGCGGGTTTGTAAATGCGGGCGGGCATTGGGGTCTATCTCGGCGCTTGTTCTTGCGAGCGGCGGGCAGTTTACTCAGGCAGCGACCACCGGATAACGATGGATGGGCTCGTGTTCCGGCGTGAGATGCCGGGGGTGACGCATGGTCGGGGCGGTGGGATTCGAACTCACGACCCTCTGCTCCCAAAGCAGATGCTCTACCAGGCTGAGCTACGCCCCGCATGCGTCGGCCGCGGACGAGGAACGTGTGACGACTTGCGGTGCGCGCGTCAAGTGGTGTTGCGCGCTCAGGGTAGCGGCGGGGGGGCGTCGGTGCTGGAGAAGCGCGGTGCGGCCCAATTGCCGCGGACTGCCAGGGCGGGACCGGCGGGGGTATCGGGGGTAGGCTTGATGGTGCGGGTAACGCTGCCGGGGGGCGCCTGGGGGCCAAGCCGGACGATGCAATCGAGATCCGCCGCTTGCAGCCCGATGCGGCCCTTGGCGGTCGCGTTCAGGCCCTTGCTGCGGATACTCGCCTCCTCGACCAGCAGCGAGCCGTCGCGGAGCTGGAACCGTATGTCGAGGCCATCGAGGGGCGACTGCTGGCCGACCGCGCCCCAGCCGGCGGGCGTTTCACCCGGTGGGCTCGAGGCAACTTTCGCCTGGGCGTTGGTCTGGGCAATTTTTTGAAGGGCAAACAGATCGAGTTGGACCCGGCCCTCGCGCATCGTGATACCGCCGCGCCCGTAGCCGCCGTCGAGTACAGCGCCGAGGGTCGCGCCGCGCCCCATGACTTCGAAATGACTGGTCGCTGCACCCGTCACAAGCGGGTTGCCGAAGAGGTCGGCCGACAGGGGGCCGATGTCGGTGCTGTCGAAGCGGCCACGCAAGGACACGAGACCGCCCGGCTCGGTTTCGTTGATATTGGCTTGTAGGCTGCCGGTATGGGGGCCGAGGCTGAATTCGGCCAGATCGCCATGGACGCGACCGTTGCGGGCCGAGACGGTGACAGCGCCCTTGCCGACAGGCGTGCCATTCCATTGCAAGCGCCCGGCGGACAGGCGTAGCTCGCCGTCGATCAGGGTGAGGGCCGGGAAGGCGGTGGCGATGGAGCGCCACGGGGCCTGGCCGGCTGTGGACGGCCGCTGCAGGAGGGGGGCAACGTCGAGTGCCTGGAACGCCAGTGTGGCCTCGACCGAGGGGCGGCTGTCGCGGACGGCGAGCGTGATGGCACCGACGCCTTGCTGATCGCCGAGGGATACCTGTGACTTGCCGAAGCTGAGACTGCCGCCGGCCCACCGTGCCGGGCCGTTGATGAGGAGTGAGGGGCCCGTGCCGGTGTCGCTCCAGCCGTAGCCGGCGGCCGCGGCCAGTCGCGCGAGATCGGGAACGTGAACCTCTGTCTGGCCGGCCAGACCAAGGCGCGTGTCGATTTCGGCCTCGCCGGTGAAGCTCGCTTTGAGGGCCGGCGCCTTGAGCGACGCGCGCAGGGGCAGACGGGCAACGGCCTTGCCGGGTGGTGCGCCCGCTGCGGTGCTGGCGGGATCGGCAGGGATATACGTCGGGCCCTCGCCGAAGTGCGCGTCAAGCGTCATCGGCTGGCCGAGGTAACTGAAGCGCGCCGTGAACGAGGCCGGGCGATTGGCACGGAAGACGGCCTCCGCTTCGACTGTTGTGAGCGTCACGGACGCGCCGTCGGCCGTCACGAAACGCACGGTTGCATCGCGCAGCACGATCCGGTCGAACGACAGCGCGGCCAATTGTTCGACGATCGGATCAAGGCCGCGCCGAATGACTTTGCGATCGCTGGGCAGCCGGGGTGCCTCCGTATCTGTCTGGCTCAGCGGCTCGCTCACGAACACGTCGATGACCGCGCTCTCCAAAGATAGGGCGTGATCGACCGATGCAGACGTGCGAAGCGCCGAAACAGTGCCGGCCTTCACTGTGATGGTCGGTGTCGTGCCGAACGAGAGTGGTTCGGTTATGCTCGTCCGCTCTGACAGCAGGGCCTGCAACCACAGCGCCTGGCGCGCTATCGAACCGATGCGCATGTCGTTGACGATGGAGGCAACAGCCACGACGAGGAGCGCCGCGAAAGTCAGCAGCACCGCCACGGCTAAGCGCTTTTTCAACGTCTTTTGCGTGCTTTTTTTTTGCATCATGTCGGGCACTCAGCCCCAAACTGAGCATAGGCTTGTTTCGGCGTTACCAACTCACCTTCGGCAAACAACGGGCGATCGGCGTTTGTAGTCCCAGCCGCAGGATTGGTCGCTGTAGTCACCCTCGCGCGTGCGATCCAGTGCTCTCGGCAGGGTCACGCATGCCTCATTTTGCGCATGCCTCATTCAGCGCATGCCCACATTTCACGCACGCCGCGCAAAGCACCCGGCGACGCCCCCGACGCCGTGCACTCGACCTGTCGGGCACCAGATCACGGCCGCGCGCCAAGCGCAATGCGGTTGTCGCGGCGGGCGGTTGCTTGATCGGTGCGGATGCACGCGCGTCCGACGCCGGACGTTGTCTTTGGGGTGGAGCCGTCGTCGGCGCTGGGCTAGAATTGCTGCGACACAAACTGCTGCAATGGCCAGCGCGCGTTAACCCTGGGAGCCTCCATGATGCAATTCGACCGACTTTGGGAGAATGCCGATCTGACCCGCCGAACCTTGATCGCGTCGGGAACGGCAACCGGGTTTGTCGCGGGCTTTGCCGCCGCGGTGCAGCCGGTGATGGCGCAGACGATGATCGTGACGGGGCCGACGGGGCTCGAGGCGGGCTGGGTGGATATCCCGACGGCAGACGGCGCCATCCAAGCGTATCGGGCGATGCCGGCGGGAGGCAAGGCGCGACCGCTGGTGCTGGTGGTGCACGAAATCTTCGACGTGCACGAGCATATCGCGGATGTCTGTCGGCGGCTGGCAAAGGCCGGGTACTGCGCCATCGCGCCCTCGCTCTATATGCGGCAGGGTGACGTCAAGTCTTTGAAGTCGTTTGACGAGATCCGGCCGATCGTGGCCAAGGTGCCGGATGCACAGGTGATGGCCGATCTGGATGCCACCGTGGCGTGGGCGGTTCAGGCGAAGATTGCTGATGCCGGCAAGGTCGCCGTCACCGGGTTCTGCTGGGGCGGGCGGATCGTGTGGCTCTACGCGGGGCACAATCCGGCCTTGAAGGCGGGCGTGGCGTGGTACGGGCGCGTGGTCGGCGACAAGACGGTGCTGCAACAGCTCAATCCGATCGATGTCGCGGCCAAGATCAAGGCGCCGGTGCTGGGTCTCTATGGCGGCCAGGATCAAGGCATCCCGGTGGCCAGCCTGGAGCAGATGAAAGCGGCGTTGGGGGCCGACACGAAGTCGCAATTCAAAGTCTATGACGATGCGCCGCACGCGTTCTTCGCCGACTATCGTCCAAGCTATCGGGAGGCGGCGGCGAAGGACGGCTGGCAGAGGCTACTCGCGTGGCTCAAAGCGAACGGGGTGGCGTGACGACTGCGGACAGCACACCAGCTTTGGCGCGGCTGGTGCTGGGCTGGGAGGAATGGGTTGCCCTGCCGGGCCTCGGACTGCCGGCGCTGAAGGCCAAGATCGACACGGGTGCGAAAACGAGCGCGCTGCATGCCGAAGCGATCGAGCTGTTAGGCCCGGCAACGGAGCGGCAGGTGCGCTTCACGGTGCGGCCGGCGCCGCGGCGGCCGGAGATCGCGGTGGTGTGCACCGCCGCGCTGATCGACGTGCGGATCGTGACAAGCTCGAACGGCATTCCGGAGGAGCGCTGCGTCATTGCGACGGCGCTGACAGTCGGCGCGCAGACGTGGCCGATCGAGGTGACGCTGTCTGACCGGCGGGAGATGAGCTATCGCATGTTGCTCGGGCGGCAGGCGCTGCAAGCAGGCGGCGTGCTGGTCGATCCGGGGGTGTCGTTCCGGCAAGCGAAGCTCGGTTTCAAGGCCTATGGCATAAGGCGGCGCAAGCGAGTGGGGTGAGCGGGGACGGGGGGACTTCGCTTCGCGACGTAAGGG